>CBDUIU010000293.1:0-5805 GCA_965367335.1 uncultured Saprospiraceae bacterium | reverse complement strand
CTTCTGCAGCAATTTGTAAAAGTAGATTTGAGGAACTGTACTTTAACGCATTTTCAATCAAATTCCTAAACACATTTCCCAGATGGAGATGATCTGCTTCAATATATAATTGTTTGGGTAGTAGTTGTAGGTCTATCTGGGCATTTTTTTCCCTTAGTTGAATGTCCATATCCTGAACAACACGCAGCAAGATTTCAGTTAGATTTACCCGCTCTTTTTTTAATTGATACTCTCCATCTTCTTCCATGTGTGCGAGGTACAAAACACGTTCTACCTGGTCCAGTAGTTTTTTGTTCTCCCTTTCAATAACAGTGGTGTAACTATTCTGCTTTGTTGAGTCTTTGCTTTTTGCTAAAAGACGTGTAGCTAAGTGAATATTCGTTAAAGGAGTCCGAAATTCATGAGCCATATTGTTGAAAAAGTCTACATTAAGCTTTGCCTGTTGTTTTTCCCGCCAAAGCATCCAATTGGCATAAACAAAGACAGCACTAATAAACAACAATATAATTACAGAAAGCCAAAGCATCAACCGCATTTGACCAAAAATGAATTGATCGCGTTCCGCAAATTCCAGCGTCACAAACTGTTCACCTGCATTGACATTAATTCCGGGGTTTGCTGAGCACTGATAAATTCCTTCTTCTTCATTCTCTAGCTCGATGGAACTAACGCTCAACTGATAATCTAAATCAATCTTAAAAAAATCTAAAGCATTAGCCACGGAAGCATGAAAAACTGAGTCATCAATAATAGCAGGGATGCTCAAAGTAGATACCGAAGTTTCTTCTTTCTGAATGTTAATAGAGCAAGGTTGCGCTCCCATTGGGAAGTCCTCCCCGGTAAGATCTTCTATGGTTGAGCATAATGCCATGCAAACTCTATGGTTAAAAGCTTGCTCCATTAATTCCCGAGATTGTTTAATCCAGCTGAGTTGGATAAAGATCAGGGCCACTACTGCAAACGTAGAGGCAAGTAGAACCCAAGACATTTTTCTTGAAAGCATCGTAAGCGTATTCTGAAATTTAATTATTAAAAATCCAGCTTCTTCTCAATTTACGAGATTTATTTTGCTCTTTCATCCGATTAACAAGTGATTAACAAGTGCCTAACAAGTACTCAACAGCTTATAAGTGCCAGGGAGCTTACATTTGTAGCATTCAATTTATTATTTACTAAAATACTATCTTATGAAAAACTTCTTAATGCTTTTATTCTTTTTTGCCATCAGTTTCACTACTCTGACGGCCCAAACTGCCAAATGTGATATAAGTTTGGAAGAATGTAAAAAAATTTGTTCAACTAATCCGAAGTGTTGTAAGATTTCTTGTTGTGTGCCATCAACTTGTGTGAAGGTGGCAAACCAAGGAGATAAGACTACTTATTCCAGGTTGACAGTGGCTAATAATCTCCAAAAAACTTCTTGTCAGAAAGCCCCAAATTCCTGTAACCCCAAAATGGCAAAACAAACAATGATGAGCGAGGTAAAGTCTACCACGGCTCAGGTTGTCCTGAAGCAGGAGTAACGATTCAAAAGACCAGTCATCTAATTTTAGTGTCTGCCTGGAAGGTCAGAAACTTTTCGCTGTGTCGCAATGTAAAATATAAGTGATGCTTGCATTACATGTATTAAACTGTGTCCATGTTTGAAAAACACAACCACTGAATATTCAACTCGATAGATGACTGGTCTATCTACAGACTCCCTTCACTTTTTCACAAAACCTTTCTTTGTCTTTACTGTTATTTTTAATTGTAAAAAAAATTGATTTGTCAATTCTTTTTTCTTTTCTGTAACTTTATCCTTTTAAGCAGCATAACTGGAGAGACTTCTTACTTTTAAGAAGTCAAGTGATATGGCAAAAAAGACAAAAAAAGCCGCCAGCAATGGCCAGCTACCCACAGCGCTCGAACACATTGAAGTGATCGGTGCTCGTGTACATAATCTCCAAGATATTGATGTTGACATTCCGCGAAACCAATTCGTCGTCATCACAGGAATTAGTGGTAGTGGAAAATCCTCTCTTGCATTTGATACCATCTATGCAGAAGGGCAGCGGCGTTATATGGAGACCTTCTCCGCCTACGCTCGTCAATTCATTGGTGAAATGGAACGGCCGGATGTAGAAAAAATTAACGGCCTGAGTCCAGTTATTTCTATTGAACAAAAAACGACTGGGCGTAACCCGCGTTCTACCGTTGGAACAATCACTGAGATATATGACTTTATGCGTTTATTGTTCGCGCGTGTCGGACAAGCGTATTCTTATAGCAGTGGGAAAAAAATGGTGCGCTACAGTGAAGACCAAATGTTGGGCCAGGTGATGAAGGAGTTTAGTAAGCGGAAGATAATGCTACTCGCACCACTTATCCGCGGGCGTAAAGGACATTACCGGGAGTTATTTGATCAGGTACGTAAGCAAGGGTATGCTAAAGTACGTGTGGATGGTGAGATCAAAGATATCACACCAGGAATGCAAGTAGATCGCTACAAAGTACATGATATTGAGGTAGTCGTTGATCGTATAAAAGTTGGACCAGATCGAAAAGAACGTTTGTCAGCTTCCATGCAAACTGCCCTGCGGCTAGGTAATGATTTGATCTTTATTATTGATGTGGATAAAGGTACGGTCGCCTCTTTTTCAAAACAATTAATGGACCCCGAGACCGGTCTTTCTTACGAAGAGCCATCTCCTAATTCTTTTTCCTTTAACTCTCCTTACGGATACTGCCCAAGTTGCAAGGGTTTGGGGCATGTACAAAAAGTAGATATGGAAAAGGTCATTCCTGATGACTCCAAAAGTATTGAGGAACAAGGAATCAAACCATTTGGGGAAGTTCGGGACAATATGACCTTTAAACAGCTAAAGGCGATTGCAAAAAAACATAAGTTTACCTTTTCTACGCCGATCAATAAAATTCCTAAAAAGGCTTTGGATGCCATACTCTATGGTGGTGATGAGAGTTATTCGGTCAATTTAAAATATAGTAAGCACGATTTTACTTATAACTTGGCTTATGAAGGGTTGAATAACATGCTAATGCGTTGGTACCAGGATTCTTCCTCAGATCGTATACGTCGCTGGGCGGAAGAATTTCTCATGGTTGATACTTGCGCCACTTGCGAAGGACAGCGATTGAGAAAGGAATCTCGTTACTTTAAAATTAATGATAAAAACATTGCAGATCTGGCAATAATGGACATTGCAGATCTGGCTGATTGGATGGGTAAAGTTGACAAAAAGTTAACCAAACGCCAGCAGACCATTGCCACGGAAATTCTCAAAGAAATTAATCTTCGGTTAGGGTTCTTGCTTCATGTTGGCTTAGACTATTTGACGCTGAATCGCCCGGCTCGAACCCTTTCTGGCGGCGAATCACAAAGAATTCGCCTGGCGACCCAAATCGGTTCTCAATTAACGGGTATTACTTATATCCTGGATGAACCCAGCATCGGTCTCCATCAGCGTGATAACCAACGGTTGATCGAAGCACTGCGGGAGTTGGCAAATATTGGCAACACGGTATTAGTCGTTGAACATGATAAAGATATTATGTTGGCCTCCGATTATTTGATTGACCTGGGGCCTGGTGCTGGAAAACATGGAGGTGAAGTTGTCGGACAAGGAGTGCCCAAAGATTTTATTAAAAACAATACAATCACATCGCTATATTTAAATGGCAAAGAAAAAATAGAAATTCCTAAGCAACGCAGGAAAGGCAGTGGAGAAATGTTAGTGTTAAAAGGAGCAACGGGTAATAATCTTCAAAAAGTAGATATAAAAATTCCCCTTGGCACCTTCTGTTGCGTTACTGGTGTGTCGGGTAGCGGGAAATCCACTCTAATTAATGAAACACTTTATCCCATACTTCGACGACACTTTTATCGTAGTAGTCAGCGGCCTAAACCTTTTCAAAAAATTGAAGGCTTAGAATATTTAGATAAGGTTATAGAGATTGATCAGTCCCCTATTGGGCGTACACCGCGTTCGAATCCTGCTACTTATACTGGTTTGTTCACAGATATTCGTAACCTTTTCGCAGCTTTGCCTGAAGCTAAAATTCGAGGGTATAAACCAGGAAGGTTCTCCTTTAATGTAAAAGGAGGACGCTGTGATGTCTGCGAAGGTGGAGGTCGCCGAGTCATTGAAATGAATTTTCTTCCGGATGTTTATATTGACTGCGAACGCTGCCTCGGACGAAGATATAACCGTGAAACTTTGGAAATCCTATATAAGGGAAAATCCATTAGTGATGTCTTAGATATGACAGTAGATGAAGCAGTTGTATTCTTTGAACCGATCCCCAAAATTTATCGCAAATTAAAAACCCTGCAAGACGTTGGTCTAGGGTATATTTCTCTTGGGCAACAAGCGACAACCCTCTCCGGAGGGGAAGCTCAACGCGTAAAGCTTTCCGAAGAGCTATCTAAACGAGCTACCGGAAAAACCATGTATATTCTGGATGAACCAACAACAGGATTACATTTTCAAGATATTCGTCATTTGCTTGGTGTTTTAGACCGACTTGTTGACAAAGGGAATACTGTGCTTGTGATCGAGCATAATTTGGATGTAATCAAAGTAGCTGATCACATTATCGATATGGGGCCAGAAGGCGGCTATCGAGGAGGTACTATTGTCGCAACCGGAACTCCTGAACAAGTAGCTAAAAAGAAAAAGAGTTATACCGGACAGTTCTTGGTAGAAGAACTGAAGAGTTAAACAAATCGCCTGCTCCAGGTAAATTACAAAAGTAAAAACTATTGTAGATAATCCTGAAAATTGTGTCATAAGGGGTTATCTACTTCCTCCCTTCAATAAACCATGCCCAATCGAACATTGTAAGCAGGCAAACTGATCACAGTACGTTTTTTTTAACTCCAGAAGTGCTTGAGTCTGATACGCATTTTCCAAGGGCATTCCCATCGCTTTCCATTTAGTCAAGATGCTGTTTTTTTCCGGGGGAACCTCTTCTAATAGGGTTAAAGCTTTAGTTTTATATCGTTCCTCATTTTTATATTGACCATAGAAAAAAAGTATCGGAGTGATAATGTTGATGATTAATAAGTGAATTGAGGACCTTCCTAAAGATTTGTGACTGTAAGCTGCTTCCTTGTCAAAGACATAATGAGTTAACCAATAATTAGAGATTTTTAATTCAAAAGCATGCTCTAATTCCTTTACATTTTTAGCCACCAGAATCTTACTAAACAAATGTGTACTTTGATAGAGCAACTGTGCAAATTGTGCAATCCTGATTGTTGGAAAATTTGCAGGTCTCATTCTGCCAAAATTCCAAGAACCCGGTTGAATCGGGTTGAGGTTATATTTTTCCTTTAAAAATTCATACTCTTTTTGCAATCGGGTTGGATAATCATCAATGAATGTTTTATTTAATAAACCAGCCTGACCGAATAACAATGCTTCTACTTGAAATAGACTATTGCGATGTCGTTGTATAATATTTAATGGAAGAGACTGGGCTAATCGAAAGAAAGGGTCGGAATTGACTTTTAGCCCCAGGCCAGCGGCTAACCAGTGATAAAATGTCATTTCCCAATTGTGATGATTAGATTCAAAAAGATTAGCAACGTGCTGTGTTTTAGACTCCCACCTTTCCACGAGCAAACGGTCCATCCATAGATTACGAGTGATCTCTGGAACTGCGGAGAAATGTCGTTCACAGGGTATCCAGCCGGCTTGATGTAGAAGCCTTTGGTAGCGCTTATATAAACCAGGTTCTATTCTGCCCTTGAGTTCAAAACAGGGAATGCGCTCTCCATTGCGGCGAGTGATTATGCGATCT
>CBDUIU010000292.1:0-5811 GCA_965367335.1 uncultured Saprospiraceae bacterium | reverse complement strand
AGTGCTGGAGATTTACCTGATTTTGAGGCGGTTAGATCGGCCTTGGCAAGGTTAAATTAAATTAATAATAATTTATCAGAAAAAAACGTCGGGAAAGTGCAATTTTTTCATCATTTCACCGTACATTAGTTTTAGGTACGTCCAGTAAGTAAAATAACATATTTTAGTCGCTTAATAAAAATTTGGAGTAATCATGATTTATAATAACGAAGTAGAATTTGAAGAGTTAGTTCTGGAAGAAGAATTGACGGATGTGGGAACTAAGTCGCAATTAATCGTTTATAATGATGATCACAATACTTTTGATTGGGTGATCCAGTGTTTTATTGAGATTGTCAATACCACATATGAGCAAGCAGAGCAATTGGCGTTGCTGATTCATTTTAAAGGTAAAGCAACCGTGAAAACAGCTCATTTTAATGAATTGCGCCCACTAAAAGATGCACTAATCGATCGTGGCCTGTCTGCTGTGATTGAATCTTTAAAAGAATAATCTGATTTAATATATCCGATTGATGAATCGGTCGGGTATTATTATGCAACGATGAGGGAGCGATGATGTATTGTTCCCTCATCGCTTTTAAGCCCTTATATCCGATCCAACCATGCCCGTATTTTGGCTAACACCCGAAGATGTTGTTTTTCCTCATCCTGAACTGGCCAACCAGGATGGTATCCTTGCCGTAGGAGGGGATCTTTCCGAAGAGCGCTTATTGCTGGCTTATCAATCAGGGCTATTTCCATGGTTTAACCCTGATGATCCCATTATTTGGTGGTCTCCTGATCCTCGTTTCGTCCTATTTCCAAAGCATCTTAAGGTTTCAAAAAGCATGCGCCCCTATTTTAACCAGGGCAAATTTCGGATTACCTTTGACCAGGATTTTGAAGGGGTGATTAAAGCTTGTCAGCAGCAGCGACGAAAAGGACAGGGAGGAGGAACCTGGATTACTGATGAAATGTTGGGTGCCTATATCAAATTATACCGCTTAGGCTATGCACATTCCGTAGAGGTTTGGGAGGATAGTGAAATGGTGGGCGGATTGTATGGACTCTCTATTGGAAAGGTTTTTTTCGGGGAATCTATGTTCACAAAGGTGAGTAATGCCTCCAAAGTAGGATTTATTACCTTAGTAAAAGAGCTGGATAAAAGAGGGTTTTGGCTGATTGATTGCCAACAGGAAACCAAACACCTGGCTTCTCTCGGAGCTGAAGCAATTAGCCGGAAAAAATTCTTGGAATTATTGGAAAAAAACAAAGATCAACGAACATTGAAGGGAAAATGGTCAAACTTTGGAACCCATGATGAAAATTAGCAATCAGCTTATCAAACCCATTCTGTTTTTTAAACGTAAAAACTAATGACAACCGAACTTATTCCATGATCAGAATGCGCTACTTGTAGTTTCAAGGAATATTAATGTTTATACGATGAATTGATTTATGAGGCATATTATTATTTATACTTGTTTATTCTTATTACTCAGCTCTTTTACCGGCATACGTAAATCCTATCCTCAGGATTATTTTCGTTCTCCGGTAGATTTCCCGCTACGCCTCTCCGGCACATTTGGAGAACTACGGCCCAACCACCTTCATGCAGGGATTGACATCAAAGCCAAGGATGGTAAAACCGGGCAGGCACTTCGGGCAGTTGCTGATGGCTACATTTCGCGTATCAAAGTAACACCAGGGGGCTATGGTAAAGTCCTGTATATTAATCATCCGAATGGTTACACCTCGGTGTACGCGCATCTGCAAAAATTTGCCAAAGAAGTAGAGGATTATGTGAAGCAGCAACAGTATAAAAAGCAATCATTTGAAATCGACGTATACCCACAAGCCAATGCTTTTGCTTTCAAAAAAGGAGAACGCATCGGTCGCCTTGGAATGAGCGGTCGTACTTATGGACCACACCTGCATTTTGAAATTCGGGAAACCGCCAGCCAGAAACCCGTCAATCCATTGTTATTTGGTATTGATGTAGAGGATACCCGGGCGCCTTCTTTACGCCAACTAAAGGTGTATCACCTTAATGATAAGTTAGAAAGTATCAGGGCGAAAGAATATAGTTTGGTGAAAAAAAGAGGACGGTTTGGGATTAAAGGTGATACCCTGCGAATTGGAGCGTGGCGGGTTGGCTTTGCCCTCAAAGCTTATGATTTGATGAACGGTGTTTCTAATCTCAATGGTATTTATGCGCTAAAAATGTTACAGGATGATCAACCGGTACATTCTTTTGAGATGGAAAGTTTTTCATTCAGTGAGTCCCGATACATTAATGCACATTTGGATTATGCGGAGCAGGTAGCGGAAAAAAGTTACTATAATCGTTGTTTTCGTTTACCAGGAAATCGCTTGTCAATTTATCATGACTTAGTTAATCAGGGAGCAATTAAATTACATAAAGGAAAAGCCAGCAAGATTACCATGATTGCCAGTGACCTGGCAGGGAATGAATCGACCTTGGAGTTTTGGGTGCGCCGTGCTGAGGTACCCGAAGCGGCACAACGTGCGTACAATTATTTTTTGCCATATGATGAAGAAAGTGTTATTGAGAATAATAACCTTCGCGTCCATTTTCCCAAGGGTACTTTTTACGAACATACTTATCTAAAGTACAGCACTTCTCGCGATAAATCCTTTGGTGTATATTCGCCTGTTCACCATATCCAGGATTTTAAGACACCGGTTCACAAAGCCTATACAATTAGCATTAAACCGGAAGGATTACCTGCACAGTTAAAAGACAAAGCTTTTATTGCCTATTGCCAAGCTGATGGAAAGCTACAGAGTTGTGGGGGGAAATGGAAGGATGGTTATCTTTCTGCTCGTACAAATGACCTGGGTGACTTTAGTGTCCTGTTGGATACCTTACCGCCTCAGGTGATCCCCATCCGTTATCAGCGAAATATGAAAGGCTTTAGTTCGATGACCTTCAAAGTTACGGACCAATACCCAACTACTCGATTCACCGATGGTTTATCCTATCGGGGAGAGGTCGATGGACAGTGGGTTTTATTTGAGTTTGATGCCAAAAAGGATTTATTAATCCACCATTTTGATGGGAAGATTGGAGCGGGAACACATGAACTACGTTTGCTGGTTACGGATGATCGGGGCAATGAAACGGAATTGATTAGAAGTTTTGTACGATGAAAGACTAACAGAAATAATTGGCTGTTGAATAATGTAGCCATTTCTTAAACTAAGCAGCGCTTCTAGTGTTTTGATGGTATTCTTTATCAAATCAAATATTCAAAATGACTACACTAAAACCAGGTGATAAAGCCCCTGATTTTTCAGGATTGAATGAAAAAGGAGAAACGATATCTTTAAGTGATTTTAAAGGTAAAAAATTGATCCTTTTCTTTTACCCAAAAGACAACACTCCCGGATGTACCGCAGCTGCATGTAGTTTACGTGATAACTATTCAACCTTGACTAAACACGGATATGCAATGTTGGGGGTAAGCCCGGATAGTCCAAAAAAGCATACAAATTTTATTAATAAATTTGATTTTCCATTTCCGCTTTTAGCAGACACAGAGCTGGAAACGATCAAAGCTTATGGCGTATGGGGAGATAAACAGATGTTTGGCAAGGCTTACCAGGGCTTGTTACGTACAACGTTTGTAATTGACGAACAAGGAGTCATCGAACAGGTGTTTACAAAAGTGAATACAAAGGATCACGCAGGGCAGATTTTAGAAACAGTAAACAGCTAGCGTTAGCAGCACCCTTTGACAATAGTTGTTCGTTTAAAAAAGCATTGAGCGATTTGACACTCCGTTCAAATCGCTCAATGCTTTTAATATTCACCAGGGTTATATTTTCGGGATTCCATGGTACATGGCAATAAAAGCTAGAGCCATCCGCATGGGAAAAGAAATTCTATCATCTAATTCATCAATGATTTCCCAATCTCTAGGGTCACCTTCATAAGCAGTATAAATACTATAATAGCCATAAGTATCTTCCCGGAGCTCCCACTGGTCCAGCATATTCCCATATTTTGTTTTTAAATTTAGCTGGATTGAATTATCCGTGATCCGCCACTGCCTGACGTCTCCCCGCCAAAGCATTTGCATTGTTATAATGGTGCCGTCATAATCCCGAACCTCCCACTGACTGGGGTCATCTTTCCATACGCGTTGAATCCGGCCACTATGTTCCCCGATATCATAATCCCATTGCGTAAAATCATTGCGCATTTTCCAACGAATCTCCAGGTCACCTTCTTCTTCCAGGTCATTAAATAAAGCCCATTCGACAAAAGAGTCGCTAAAACGGGTACTCATACCCGTAAGAATGTCCTGGCTATACACCCAATTGGCACTAAGAGAAATCAGAAATAGGAAAATTACTTGCTTCATTATAAAGAAAATGAAAGATACCAGGATTATGTTGTGAGTGGCAGGTGTAAAAATGTGTTAAAATACGGAGAGTGGAATAAAGACAGAAACGCTTCCCTTCCACCTTAAGTGTCCGGGAAGCGTTGGGGGTCGGTGTCTTATTGCCTTGGAGAACCGACTTCGGTTATGGGTCATAGATGTCTTCAGAGTAAATGATTCCCAAGCTATGCCACCTAAAAGTGAAAACAATTAGAATGGGAGGTCATCGGTATTATCATTTCCGCCGGTTGAGGGCTCATCTGATAAGGTCGGAAAGTCATCAATTGCACCGCCAGTAGTAGTGGGGGCAGGTTCAGCAGTAGTGACGCCAGCCTTTTCTACTCGCCAGGCATCCAAATTAGTGAAATAAGACGTTCTACCATCCTTGGTATATTCACGTCCGCGCAAAGAGAAAGTCACTTTGAGTTGATCTCCTTCATTAAAAGGATCTAATTTCTCACAGTTATTTTGCGTCAACTGTAATTTAATGATCTGGGTGTAAGCACCGTCTTCAACTTCCAATACAAATTCTCTTTTCTTAAAAGAATCTGTAATTTGCTGAGTGTCCAATTTTTTATAAAGCCGTCCTTCAACTTCGTAGGCCATGTTTCTTCAATTTTTGATGAGTAAAAAATAAACAATATAGTAAGTAATTGCTCCAATTGCTTACCGGCCCTAAAAGTACAAAAAAAACCTAGGGTTTTACAAGAGCTGAGAAAGGAAATCCAAACAAGCTTTTATGTTTTTACCCTAACTTTCTGTTTTGTTAATTTCTACTAAACGATAGATATCGGTAGGGGTGCTACACAGAACCGCACGACTACCACGAACAGCTATTGGCGCTTTAATGATGTCCGGATTGTATTGCAGGACTTTTAACCAACTAGCCTCATCAAATTCGCGACCTCTGATATGTTCTTGATAATAGGGGTGGGCTTTATTTAGGATGTCTTTCGGGTGTACATTCAAGGAGTGAAGGATCATCTGCCAGCTGGTCCCGGTAGATGGTGTTTGGCCAAATGCAAAAGTTTTAATGTGACGGGAAATACTTTTAGCATGAGCAACTGTTTGACGGTCCGAACGGGAGTTCGGATTATAATAGATCATTATCTCTTTTTGATGCGTTTTCATGAAGAAGGAGGTTTTAATGATTTAGAAAATGGAAAATAAAGGTAGGGTTTGATTGGCGGGCAGATAAATATACCTTCTAAAGGATTATTTGCGAAATAAAGTTCCGATTAATTCACATTTAGTGTAATTTATTCACGTCTATTTCAGTTCTAGCGGAATGTATAGCAGGGGGGTATTCGATGAACACCATATTATCAGGTATTTTGGTATGTCACAAATTATGAAATGTGATATGTATTCGAGGTGTTTAGTGCTGGTCAGAAAGAAGGATTGAGAGTGACGGATAGCT
>CBDUIU010000291.1:0-5820 GCA_965367335.1 uncultured Saprospiraceae bacterium | reverse complement strand
CCTTTAACCCTTTCTTCCCGCAGGGGTGATAAATGTCCCAAGCCTGGATAGATACGCACGGGACGAATGTTGCAAAACAATTGCATCGCCTTGCGCATGCGCAACAGCCCTTGCTCCGGGCGAACCTTTGCATCCGGGTTGTTATCGTATTTCGGATCTCCAATGGCGCCAAATAGTACACCATCCGCATTCAGGCAAGCCTCCAGGGTTTCCATCGGAAGGGGCGTGTCAAACTTATCGATGGCCACGGCACCAATGTCCGCATAACAATATATAAATTGATGGTTAAAACGGTCAGCTACTGCATCAAGGACTTTAATCGCCTGTGCTGTTACTTCAGGACCGATACCATCTCCGGGTAATACCGTGATATTCTTCTTCATGGATAATTTTTTACGTTACACAAATATGGTTGCTTGTTGTTGCTCGAATGTTTCGATTTTATCTTTTATACTTAATAGAAAATCAATGTCATCATACCCATTGATCATACAAGTTTTCTTATAAGGGTCAATTTCAAATTCCACTTCATTCCCGCCAATGATACGAAAGGTCTGGGCTTCCAGATTAACTTCGAATTCGGTTGCAGTATTGTTTTCAATTGATGAAAAAATCTCATGCAAAAATGATTCCGGGACTGTAACCGGCAATAACCCGTTGTTTAACGCATTTCCTTTGAAAATATCTGCAAAAAAACTAGAAACGATTACCCTGAAACCATAATCATAAAGTGCCCAGGCAGCATGCTCCCGGCTGGAACCACAACCAAAGTTTTTTCCGGCCACCAATATTCTTCCGGTATAAGTTGGGTTGTTGAGGATAAAATCTGGTTTTGGAGTGCCATCACTGTTGTATCGCCAATCACGAAATAAATTATCGCCAAAGCCTTCTCTGGTAGTTGCCTTTAGAAAGCGGGCTGGAATAATTTGATCGGTATCCACGTCTTCAATAGGAAGTGGAACGGCGGTTGTTTGGAGGGTCGTAAATTTTTCCATGTTTTTAATCTTTTTGACTTTGACACTTAGCCTGGTTAAGCCACTCTTCGCTGCATTTTTTCTAAATCAATGATTCTTCTAAGACCTGACTTACATCCACCAGTTCACCCGCAATTGCCGTCGCTGCAGCGGTGAGTGGACTGGCAAGGATGGTTCTTGCTCCTGCTCCTTGCCGACCTTCAAAATTCCGGTTGGAAGTAGAGACGCAATATTCCCCACGAGGTACTTTATCTTCATTCATCCCCAGGCAAGCGGAGCACCCAGGTTCTCGTAATTCAAAGCCAGCAGCCGCAAATATAGTATCCAAACCTTCCGCCTTTGCTTGTTTTTCAACCGACTTCGACCCGGGCACAATCAGAGCAGTAACATTAGCTGCCTTCTGTTTACCCCTGACATAGTCCGCAACCAGCCGTAAATCTTCGATCCTGGAATTGGTGCAACTGCCAATAAAGACATAATTGATCGGCATACCTAACATTGTCTGCCCAGCCTTTAAGCCCATATAATCAATTGACTTTTTAAAGGAGGCAGATTGCTCTGGTGGAATATGATTGTCTACCGCCATACCCATACCAGGGTTGGTGCCATAAGTGATCATCGGTTTGATATCCTCGGCGCGGAAGTGATATTCTTTGTCAAAAACGGCTGCTTCGTCCGTATACAGTGTTTTCCAATAGGTGAGGGCTTTCTCAAATGCTTCTCCCTTCGGCGCAAAAGGGCGCCCTTTGACATAGTCAAAAGTAGTTTGGTCCGGAGCGATCAGACCGCCGCGTGCGCCCATCTCAATGCTCATGTTACAGATCGTCATCCGTGCTTCCATAGATAAGGAAGTAATCGCACTTCCAGCATATTCAATAAAATATCCGGTACCACCAGCAGCGGTCAACTGAGCAATGATATAAAGAATAATGTCTTTGGACAGTACCCCAGGGTTTAGCGCTCCGTCAACGGTGATCCGCATGCGTTTTGGCTTGCGTTGCAATACACACTGAGTGGCCATCACTTGCTCCACCTGGCTGGTGCCAATCCCAAAAGCAATACAACCGAAAGCACCATGGGTGGAAGTGTGGCTATCTCCACATACGATCGTCATACCTGGCTGAGTCACGCCCAGTTCCGGTCCTATGACATGAACAATCCCTTGATTTTTGTGTCCAAGACCAAATAACTCCAGGCCGAATTCTTCACAATTTTTGATCAGGGTATCTACCTGAAATTTAGAAAGTGGTTCACGGATAGGCAGGTGTTGATCTTTAGTGGGTACATTATGATCTGCCGTCGCAATCATTTTGTTTTTACGGAAAAGGGGTAATCCTCTTTTGCGCAAACCCTCAAATGCCTGTGGGCTGGTCACTTCGTGAATTAAATGGCGATCGATATAAAGCACCTCAGTTCCTCCTGCTAATCGATCCACAATGTGTGCATCCCAAATTTTATCAAATAATGTTTTTTTCATCTGTATTTGTAACTGTAATTTCTACAAAAAAGTGTCGGGCTCCAGAGAAGCCCGACATTCGCAAGTAAACCATATTATAGAACGTAATTCTTATAGAACGCTATGCTGTTAGCTGGCTGCCGGTCTCTCAATAGTTTTAGGCTCAGCAGGAGTACAGACAAATGCCATCGTAAACCTCCACATTTTCAATTTTCCCTGGCAAGTGAATAAGCATGATGTCTAGCGTTCCTTTTTTATTCGGATATTTTTGTGTTTATATATTGGTTGTGCAAATTTTAACCCTGGTGTGGTTCTCTCCTTTGGTAGAACCGAACTTTTTAAGTTGTAATTCCTCAATAATAAAATTTCAACCTATGCGCTGACCCTTGACTTTATGCTCGAGCAGAAGCTGAGATAGGTAGACGCTCGAACATCTTTAACAAATCCTCATTTTGTACTTCTTTGATTTGATCGGCCAAAGTCAGAAAATTTTGGTAGGTCATATCCAACTCTTTTTTTGTCAGGTTAAACCCGATTTCCTTGGCGCGGTAAGCGAGTGCTGCCCGGCCACTTCTGGCGGTAAGTACAATCTTAGAATGATCTACTCCGACATCCCGCGGATCAATTATTTCGTAAGTATCCCGGCGCTTGATGACACCGTCCTGATGAATACCGGAAGAATGAGCAAAAGCATTCGCACCCACAATAGCTTTGTTGGCTTGCACGGACATTCCCATTCGTTCAGAAACCAATCGGCTCATATAGTTGAGCATACGGGTGTTAATGTTGGTGTGTAAATTTAATTCTGCATGCTGGCGAATCACCATTACGACCTCTTCCAGCGAGGTGTTGCCTGCGCGTTCACCAATGCCATTGATGGTACACTCCACCTGGCGGGCTCCGTTTTGGAGGGCGGAAACCGAGTTGGCTGTAGCCATCCCCAGGTCATTATGACAATGAGCAGATATCACGGCATTGTGAATACCTTTTACATTTTCACGAAGAAATTTGATTTTTTTACCATACTCATCCGGTAAACAATAGCCGGTGGTATCAGGTATGTTCAGAACGGTTGCACCGGCTTTGATCGCTTCTTCGGCCGGCATCTTCTGCGTAGAACTCCACGTCCTCTACAAAGGACTTGGCGTACTTCACTGCCGCAACCGCCCGTTCCATGATTTTTTCCGGCGTACTATTGAGTTTGTGGTAAATATGAGAATCTGAGGTGCCGATCCCCGTATGGATACGAGCACGCTGCGCTTCGCGAAGGGACTCAGCTGCAACCTGGATATCTTTTTCTACGGCTCTTGATAAGCCACAAATGATCGGTCGTTTTACATTTCGACAAATCTCCTGAACGGACTTGAAATCGCCAGGACTGGAAATCGGAAAACCCGCTTCGATCACATCTACGCCAAGCTTTTCTAATTCGAGCGCAATTTCTATCTTCTCGGGCATATTTAATTTACAGCCCGGAACTTGTTCGCCGTCACGTAAGGTGGTATCAAAAATAAAAACCTGAGAATCTGCCATTATTATATTGGTATTGAAAGAAAATGTATGTTTGTGATTACCAAAGATATTTTGCGCGGGTGAATTTCTGTATCTAAAAAAATATAGATGTTACAACCGCTAGAAGGAAAATATTTTTCGTAAGCAGTTGTAATACAGTTATTTGTAGTAATTTTTTTACACTGCCTAAGCAACAAACAGACTATTTGATTCAGTTGATTAACTCCCTATCAAAGTCCGAAAAGCGCTTTTTTCGGCTTTTTGTGACGCGAAATCAATCGTCAGAAGACATTTTGTTCCTACGCCTCTTTGATGAACTGGATAAACAAAAAGGATATGATGAGGGAATAATTTTGAAAAAAATTGAGGGGATTAAGAAGCGGCAGTTGTCCAATTTAAAGGCGCATTTGTACAAGCAATTGTTACTTTGCCTGCGGTTATTGCAAAGGGGGCAAAATGTTGATATTGAAGTACGGGAAAGGATAGACTATGCCAGGGTTTTATACAACAAAGGATTGTACAAACAGAGCCTTGAGATTTTGGATAAGGCCAAAACTAAGGCCCGTCATTTCAAGCAGTTTAACCTCACGCTGGATATCATTGAGTTTGAGAAACATATTGAATCTCAATACATTACTCGTAGCATTGAATCCCGAGCGGAAGAATTAACAAGTGAAGCTAAGCAAATTACCGGACATGTGAGTCGCGCTCATATTTTTTCAAATCTTTCTCTTCAACTGTATAGTCTTTATCTAAAAGTAGGCTATATAAAAAATTCAAAAGATTACTTCTTCGTACGGGAGTTTTTTGTTTCTAATCTACCTAAATACCAATTAGAAGAACTGGATTTCTATGAGCGGTTACATTTATATCAGGCGCATTGTTGGTTTTTTTCTATCACCCAGGATTTTCTCAATTATTATAAATATGCTCAAAAATGGGTAGATCTTTTTCATAAAGATGAACAAATGATTGAGGTGGAGCCTTCCTTGTATCTCAAAGGTCTGCACAACTTATTAAATGCGCTTTATATGCTTTGGCACTATGACAAATTTATCATTGTGCTGGGCGAGCTGGAAGCATTTGCCGAAAAGTTTAAACCCAAGCCATCCACTAACCTCGACAGCCTGCTTTTTCTTTTTCAATCCCTTCACCGCATCAATAAGCATTATATCGAAGGCACCTTTACCGAAGGCCTTCAGCTTGTCCCGGAGCTGGAGCGCAAAATACGGCGCAAACACTACAATTGGGATTTTCACCGGGAAATGGTTTTCTATTACCGTATCGCATGTCTGTACTTTGGTAGTGGCGATAATAAAAATGCCATCAAGTACCTCAACAAGATCATTAACCAACCCAGTAGCGAAATTCGAGGAGATATCCAGTGCTTTGCCCGGATCCTCAACCTCATCGCTCATTTTGAATTGGGTAATGAAATTTTAGTGGAATACCAGATCAAATCCGTCTATCGCTTTTTAATTAAAATGGAAGACCTGCACGCAGTTCAGAAAGAGATCCTCAAGTTTCTCCGTAAGCTGCCAAATGTTCATGGTAAACAAGAACTCAAAGTAGCCTTTGAACGTCTAAAGGTGCGACTGATCCGCATTCAAGCCGAACCCTACGAACGCCGGCCCTTTTTATACCTGGATATTATCTCCTGGTTGGAATCCAAGATCGAAGGACGATTGGTACAGGATGTCATTCGCGAAAAATTTGGCAAGCGGGAAAAGCCTTTGTTAGGCTAACACTTTGAACTGTAAATATATACAGGCTTATATTTTCTGATTCAGGCTCATCATTCTTCTTCAGGCTCCACGTGGATGAGCACATCAACAATTTCCGGCAATCTCTCCCGGAGGCTGTCTTTTAAATCATGTG
>CBDUIU010000290.1:0-5833 GCA_965367335.1 uncultured Saprospiraceae bacterium | reverse complement strand
TATTCGATGAACACCATATTATCAGGTATTTTGGTATGTCACAAATTATGAAATATGATATGTATTCGAGGTGTTTAATGCTGGTCAGAAAGAAGGATTGAGAGTGACGGATAGCTTTATGATTTGACTTATGTGTTTGAGGTTGTAAGCGTGGGAGTTAGATGAAAGGATAAAAACATTTTTAATAAATAAATATACTTAAATTGTTGAAAATAAGTAAATTGTGAGCATTTCTTGTCAAAAAAAATAAAATCGTTAAAAATGACGAATGCTAAAAAAATCGGCTCCAGGAAAGCAATTTTCCGATCTATTTTTACTTATATTTACCTGTAATTAAGCAAACAATTATGATACAGGGACAAAATTCAAATCATTTCAACGCCTTTAATAAGCTAGTTTCCGATTACGAGGCTATGTCACAGCAGGGAACGGTAGGTTTCATTGAGGAACCGGTAATTTGGCAGTTGGTTGAGCATTATGAAGGCCAAAATCAATTGGATCGAGCTATTGATGTGATTGATCATGCGATCGCTCAGTTTAGTTATTCTGCTGATTTTTATTTACAAAAGGCGCGTTTATTATGTGAGCAAGGGAAAGTTCGCCATGCACTAGCGTGTTTGGATGATGCAGATGCCTTGTTGTTAGGGGAGCCGGAGGCAGACTTGATGAGAGCAGAGCTGTTAGCGGCTTGTGATCGCAATGAAGAAGCTTTTGTCATATTACATCGTTTAAAAGCAGAGTTGAGGGGTAAAGAATTGAGTAACGTTCATTTTTGTGAGGCTTGTATCTATGAGCAAGAGGAGCAATTCAAGAAGATGTTTATTGCTTTGGAACAGACCTTACGGCTAAATCCCAAGCATCACTCAGCACTAGAGCGTGTATGGTTTAGTATGGAATTGGCCGGGTTATATGGACGAGGGGTTAATTTACATCAATTCCTATTAGATGAAGATCCATATAATCATATAGCCTGGTACAACCTGGGGTATGCCTACTTCTGCCTAAAACAATTTAAAAAGGCCATTGATGCCTTTGAGTATGCATATCTTATTCAGCCTGACTTTGTTTTCGCATACCGAGATTGTGCCGAATCCTGGATCGCTTTGGGGCAATTTGATAAGTCGCTTAATTGCCTGGAAGAGTTATTACAACATTGTGAACCCGATAGCGAATTGATGGTGTGTATTGGTCGTTGTTATGAAGGAAAAAGGGAATTTGTACTTGCTCAACAATCTTACCGAAGGGCCATTGAACTCAACCCAAATAATGACAATGCCTATTTTGCTGAAGGGGCTTGTTTTTTTCAACAAGACAACTGGATGGCCGCCATCAAGGCGTTGTCTAAGGCTATTGAACTAAATGATCGCAGAGAAGAATATTACATTGCTCTCGCAGAGACGTATTTCCAGGTTGATGATGAAGAGCAGGCCCGTAATCTCTATGAGCAAGCTGTTAATATCGCACCGGAGCAACCTACTTACTGGATACAATATGCGCGATTTTTGCTTGATATAGGAGAAGGTCGTGAAGCGCAGGAAACACTCGAAGATGCTATGTGCAATACAGGAGGAGTTGACCTTACCTATAGCTATAGTGCCTGTTTATTTGTTCTTGGCCGCCGCAAAGAAGGCTTTGTTCGTTTATGTGAAGGGCTTTCGGAAGCTTATGACCTGCATAATGTTCTTTTTGACTTTGCTCCGGAGTTGGAGGAGGACCTGGAGAGATTAGCGGCGATTAGTGCTTGCCGGCCTTAGAACGATTGACATCTTAGTTGATTTTATCATATCTATTTCCTAACTTTAGGAATGAATTTGCGAGCGCAATATTCTTCTCCACACTATACTACACCTGGGGTAAATTATTTTATCATTTCCTATTTCCTGAAACTCATTGTTGATTAAGACTTTATACGCCTTAATACAGCCTTTGTCTGGCATGTTATTTGGCCTGTTATTAGGTCTACTTAATGTGATTGCTAAAGGTATTATTGTAGCAATCAATCCTCTGACTAGGCAGTCTCTCCTCCCAAAACTGTTCTTGTTGTGGGCTTTTGCCCGTTCTTTCATTTTCTAACAACAAACGACATGAGAAACAGGTACCTATCTTTCATTTCCTGCTTTTGCTTTGGGCTATTACTTTTGACTACAGCCTGCCGAAATAATACGGACGATGATCTTGTAGTGGGAAAAGATCAGGATGAATTTACAACCGAAGAACATGTGCGGATTGGTGAAAGCTTAACGCAAGAGTTCTTTGCGCAAACGGAAGTTAGCATTCTGGAGGCAACTCGATTTCCAGATATTTATAATTACCTGAATACGATTTATTTGACTTTGGTACAAACGCCGGTCGTTCAACATCGTCAGGAATTCCAGTGGGAAGTTATCGTGATACAGAACGATAATAAACGGACTGCTTTTACCGCACCCGGAGGTAAGTTTTTTATCTATACGGGCTTGTTAAAATACTTACAAAGCGAGCATGAGTTATTGGCAGTCATGGCCCATGAGATGCATTATCTCGATCAAGGGATGGTATTAGAAGAACTAAAAACAGCATTTGGCGGTTCTCGTTTGGCGGATATATTGTTAGGTAATGAAGTAGCCAGATTAAGTGAAATGGCGAATTATTTATCCGAAATCCAGTATTCCACCGCTGATGTCAAGCAAGCAGATACTTTTGTAGTGGATATGCTTTGCCCCTTCCTTTATGATGCTCGTGGTTTGCAAAGTATATTTGAACGTGCGGAGAGGGACATGGCTGATTTGCAAATCGAATGGGTAGATAGGCGTCCTGGAGACCTTGGTGAGCGCATTCGTAATGTCGTACGTTACGCCAATAGCTGTGGAACAAATGGGGCCCGGTACGAAGATCGGTATGAGTCTTACAAAAAACGCTTACCATAGAGCGTTAAAGATAACATTAAAAAAACGGCTTAAAGTTTAAAACTTTAAGCCGTTTTTTTAATGACCTCCATTGGCCTGTCATTTTTTCTTTTTCTTCATAAAACTGTCTTGAGCTAACAAAGCAGCTCCAATTATGCCGGCATTATTGCGTAACTGGGCAGGGACAACAGTCATTTTGCTGTTGAGATAGTTTTTGTATTGATCAAATTTTTTACTGGCTCCCCCTCCAAGAAGAATAAGATCGGGAAAAAAAAGACGATCTATTAATTTGAGGTATTCGCTGAAACGTTCTGCCCAGTTTTTCCAACTTAGCTCTTCTGATTTCCGAACGGAATCGGAAGCATATTGTTCTACAATCTTCTTATGTCCTTTCAGGTATAGGTGCCCAAACTCTGTATTAGGAATCAGTTGGCCATTATAAAATAAAGCTGTTCCTAATCCTGAGCCAATTGTAATGAGCATCACCGTGCCATCTACCCCTTTACCATTGCCAAACTTCATTTCTGCGATACCTGCCAGGTCCGCATCATTGGCAATAACCACTTTGCTCCCAGATGCATCCGATAAAAGTTTGACTGCATTGGTGCCGACCCAATCCTTGTGAATATTGGCCGCAGTATAAGTTACGCCGTCCTTAATAACGGATGGAAACCCCACTCCAATTGGACCCTTCCAGTCCAGTTTTTTTACTAATTGGCTGAATACTTTGGCTACAGCTTCTGGTTTGGAAGGCTTAGGTGTTTCTAGACGAAGGCGCTCTGATTGCAGTTCACCCGTTTCCAGGTTAATAATTGCCCCCTTAATACCGGAGCCACCTACATCTACACCTAACATATGCTTTGTCTGCATGGTTTGGTAACAGTTAGTTATGTTGCTCTATGTTTAGAGTTAAAGTAGTTATATTCCTCTTTAGTAATATTTTATTGTCCACCTATTTACAAGTTATTTCGCTAAACCAACTCCACCTGAATAGGTCGGAACAGCGATATCTATTTTCTCCGGTTACTTAATCACCCGGATTTTCATTTTTAAATCCTTCACAGGACGATCGCCAGGTAGCGTTTCAGTTTCCGCGATTTTGTCAATAACATCCAGGCCACTTATGATTTGACCAAAGACCGTATATTCATTGTCAAGATGAGGAGTACCTCCAAGCTTTTTCAATTTCTCCTTTTGGTCAGGGGTATAATATTTGTTTTTTTGAGCCTCTATCAATGCAATTTGTGAATCATTTAATTTTCTTCCTTGCACGATATAAAATTGAGACCCTGAAGACTTTTTCTCCGGGTTGATCGGACCGCCTAACCGAGCTGCCGCCAATGCCCCTTTAACGTGGACTAAGGTGTCTACGAATTCGGCTGGTATTTGATAGCCAGGGCCACCATTGCCAAGCGGTTGGTTGGGTTTGGCATCTCGGGAATTTGGATCACCTCCTTGAATCATAAAACCAGTGATCACCCGATGGAATAATAAGTCATCATAAAATTCTTCTTCGGCTAATTTAATGAAATTATCTCGGTGAAGAGGTGTGGCATCGTATAAAATTGCCACCATATTCCCAAAGTCAGTTTCGATAAGGACCAAACATTCTTCCGGGGCATCAATACTTACCTTTTTTTCAACAGTTTTTGACTTTTCACCCTTGATGGCTTTGAGCTTGACTGTATAATTACCAGAAAACAGATATTGATGTTGGGGCTGAGCTTCAGTAGAGGTATTCCCATCCCCAAAATCCCAGAAATAACTTTCTGACTTCTCAGACTGGTTGTCGAATACTACTTTGGCTGGTGCTTCGACTTTTTTTACATCATAACTAAATTTAGCTACTGGACGACCACAAGCACCCAAGAAGATTACTGCTAAAAATAATAAAGTTTGTTTTTTTAATAATAAGTTCCTCATGTTATCTAAAATATCATTTAATCTAATATGGTAACTTTCATTTTGATATCCTGTAAAGGACGATTGCCTGGATCTATATCTACCGCTGCCATTTTATCGATTACATCCAACCCTTCGACTACTTCCCCAAATACGGTATAATCCATGTCAAGAAATGGCGTTCCTCCAATTGTCTCATACAAATTTCGAATTTCAGCGGGGTATTCAATTCCCTTTTGGCTTTGGGTTTGATCAAGCTGACCAGCACTTTGCGGTGTACCTTGAACAAGATAAAATTGACAACCGGACGAGCGTTTTTCAGGGTTTTGGGGTCCACCTGTGCGCGCTGCTGCGATAGCACCTTTTACGTGAGGAGCACCAATTTCTGCCTCTAAAGTATAACCTGGACCTCCCATTCCTAATGTTTGGCCAGCAGGGGCATCTTTAGAGTCAGGGTCGCCTCCCTGAATCATAAATCCTTTAATTATCCGGTGAAACAGTAAGTCGTCATAAAAGCCTTCTTTGGCAAGTTTGATAAAATTGTCCCGATGGATTGGGGTGGAATTATACAATTTAACCTTCATGTCTCCCATGTCGGTTTCAATCAAGGCATAAGTATAACCATCACCACAAGAAAAAAAACTTAAAAAGCACAAGGCAATAACGGCAAGTAGAATACTTTTTTTCATTTTATAAAGATTATGGTGTTTCATAAAGTTTCTCCAAATTACTCTTCTTCAGCTGCTGCTTCCTCCTCTTTTGACCATCTTTCAAAATACCTGATAGCATTGACTTTCAGTATCCGCTCCTGTTCTTTAACGCCCTGGATATCCACAGGTTTCAGGATCTCGAAATGCGGCCAACCTTCAGCGTCCCGGCCTTTAAACTGGTAATATCCATCATAGCAAAGCAGGGTACAAGTTGCGATATGCATCAAGTCCTGCTTATCCTCTTTGGAAAAAGAATCTGGAAGGCGTCCCAGCTCCTGGATTCCAATAAGAAAAAGCACCGAATTTACGTCAGGTAATTGCGGTCGATTAAACCGC
>CBDUIU010000289.1:0-5838 GCA_965367335.1 uncultured Saprospiraceae bacterium | reverse complement strand
AAGACCCGCGTTATATGATGAACTATTGACTGTACAAACCGTTTTGCGTAAACTACCGGATCGCTTTATCAGTTTTGATATGGAGATTAGAAATGAAGCGGGTAAATTGGTCAATGGTGGGAAAGTGCGGCTGTGTTTTGTGGAAAAGGAGGGACGTAAGAGTATACCAGCACCAGCATGTTTGTTGGAGAAATTGAGCGTATTTTTTGAAGAATGAGCAAAATTAGGATACCGACTAACAAGGAAATTCGAGATTTTGTCGAATCCCTACCGATCGTCAAACAGATCGTTGATTGGATGAAGGTCCATTCAGTGCCTGGTTTCTTTAAGGTTCCAGTTTACGATGTTTTGGTGTTTTTAAATAATGAGATCAAAAGGGATGGTATTACTACCCGGGCTAACTCGATGGCTTTTTCCTTTTTTCTCTCATTATTTCCGACGATCATTCTGCTGTTCACTTTAATCCCTTATCTCCTACCCTTTTTCCTTAATGAAACCACGCTCCAGTACTTTCCGGAATCCACTGCCATTGTTTACCAGCCGGATAGTACGATTGATTATAACCAAACGATGCTCAATCATCTTCGCGTGCTCTTACCGAATTTCAATCAGCAGGATAACTTGGAAAATAACATTAATGACGACATCATTAATTTTATCCAGGACATTACCACTACACCCCGTTTTGGTTTGCTATCCATCGGTTTCATTCTTGCCTTATTCTTTGCCTCTAATGGGATGATGTCCTTGATGCGTGGTTTTGAAAAATCCTATCCTACTACTTTCGTAAAACGAAATTCTGCACAAAAACGCCTGGTAGCCATTAAATTGACTTTTTTGCTCGGGTTCATGGTCTTTGCCTCTTTTATTACCATTTTATTAGGCGACCAATTCCTCAATATAACGATTGGTTGGGTCGATTCCAGCACCTTTACAAATTTTATCTATAAACTCTTACGGCTCGGTTTACTTCTGGCCTTGGTTTATTTTGGCAACTCTATTATTTATCGTTTAGGCGCACCTACCATCCGAAGGTTTACCTGGTTTTCGGCTGGAACAACACTGGCCACCCTACTGTCAATTATTTCTACAACCGTTTTTGCCTTTTATATCAAGAACTTTGGTGCCTATAACACACTTTATGGCCCGATCGGCACCATCATCGTCGTGATGTTATGGATTCAAATTAATGCGATGATCTTACTCATTGGCTTTGAACTAAATACCAGTATTGCAGTAAACCGCGACTTGAAGGCAGAGCGGGAAGAAGATTAATTACAATTTAGCAATAAAAATATGTATCCAATTTTCTCTTTTACTGCAACCTAGTTTTGTTCTCTCTCGTTTAGAAAACTACCACTTGTAAAACGAATGCCTAGCATACAACATTACAATCCTTACTAACGTTTTTTCAACCCCAACCTTACAATCTATCGCAATCCTTGCGAAACGAATCTTACACAAACCGCTTACTTAACCAGAACTACCGTTTACGAATTAGAACAAAATTTTATCTTTAAAATTTTGATCGTATTAGTTTTATATATTATCATTGTGCGTACTATGAAGGATTGCACAGCTGTCATTGAATCTGAGTTAACTCATAAAAAAATTCACACTCTTAAATTCGATTTGCAACCTCAGTTATTTTTCGACTATGAAGCACCCTTACAACAAACAACAGCTCCTACGTGATCTGGTCTTTCGGTACGAATTGCTCACTCAAAAAGACAAAACAGATGGCTTTGATGAAAAGGCCTTTCTGGAATTGGCAAATTTTTATGAAGTTGAGCATTCTCCGGAAAAAGCACTTGAAATTGTCAACCACGGCCTTTCCCAATTTGACTCTTCCGCCGATTTACATTTATGTAAAGCCAAATTACTGTTACGCTGTAATGAGCCTGACACTGCTCTGGAATTACTGGATTTAGCCATGAGTAATGAGGCAAATGATCCGGTTGATATTCAACGTTTCAAAGCTCAGGCCTATGCTTTAAAGCGTCAGTATGATAAAGCTCAACAAACCTTAGATCTAATCCATTTCGAATTGGCACCAAATGCCATACAACTTAGCGATATATGGTTTCTTGAGGCTTGGATTCAAGAAAAAGAGGACCGACTAGAGCGTGCCTTTGAGTCGCTCTGCCGTTCTCTTGAATCTAATCCGTTAAATCAAGCTGCATTGGAAAGGATGTGGATCATTGTTGAGTTTACGCGTAAGCATGTGGCTAGTGTTAAAATTCATCAGGATGTGCTGGACCTGCAACCCTACTCTTATCAAGCCTGGTATAACCTGGGCCATGCTTATTATTCTCTCAATGAATACGAGCAAGCTAAAGTCGCTTTTGAATATGCCTTTTTGATCAATAAAAAATTCGAATTAGCTTATCGCGATTTTGCTGAAGTTTGTTTTGATCTCAAACAATATGACGAAGCACTAAATTGCTTACTGGAAGCTCAGCAACAATTTGAACCCGATAGCGATATGTTAGCGCGCATTGGGGAATGTTATAAATTATTGGGCGAAACGAGTAAGGCCAAAGTATATTTATTCCGGGCCCTTAATCTCGATCAGCGCAATGATGAGATCTATTTCCACATCGGCACCTGCTATGCCATGGATGATCATAATGAAGGTGCGATCCACTTTTTTAAACAAGCCATCAAATTGGAGGATACCCGGGAAGATTATTTATTTGAGTTGGGAAGAACTTACCGGAAGCTAGGGCGCTATAAAAAGGCAGCTACCTATCTACGCGCGCCTATCGATATGGCTTCAGAGGTAAGTATGTATTGGGTAGAGATCATCCGTTTGTTTATCGAACAAAAGAAATTTGACAAAGCCTTAAAGCTGGTCACCGAAGCCTTAGAGCATACTTATGGAGCGGACCTTATCTATTGTAAAACCGTCATCCTATATACCTTGAAGCGGGAAGTTGAAGCCTTTGAATATCTGGCCGAAGCCCTGCAGGAAAATCATTCGGAACACCGATTGTTATTTGAACTCGACCCAAAACTCCGTAAGGATAATAAAGTAAGCGCAATTATTCGCTACTACAAAGAAGAAGTTTAATTATATAATAAGTTATAGACACCCTGTTTGTACCTCACCCCGGTTGCCCTTCGCAACCGGGGTGATTTTTTTTGTGGATAAATAATTTACGCTCCTTCCTCGTTTTCTCATCAGACTATTTACCTTTACCCATTCATTACATTCAACCTTTATTACCGAAAATATGCAATTGAGCGAACAACACTTACAACTCATTGCGCGCCAGCTGAGTATCCCATTAAGTGGGGTGAGAAACACTTTTAAGTTGTTGGAAGAAGGCGCGACTATCCCTTTTATTTCCCGCTACCGAAAAGAAGTAACTGGCTCTTTGGACGAAGTACAGATCGGTGCAATTGATCAGGCAAAGAATAAATTTACCGAACTGGAAAAACGCCGCGAAAGTATCCTTAACTCTATCGAAGAGCAAGGTAAACTCACGGATGAACTTCGGGCTCGCATTACCAAGACCTTTGATGCTACCGAATTGGAGGACCTTTATCTTCCGTATAAACGCAAGCGAAAAACCCGTGCTTCTGTTGCCAGGGAAAAAGGCTTGGAGCCATTGGCCAAAACCCTGTTTAAACAGCAAAATCAATCTTTAAGCGAGTTGGTTAAAGCTTATATTACCGAGGAAGTGCCCGATGAAGCTGCAGCACTACAGGGCGCACGGGATATCATCGCCGAGATGGTGAATGAGCATGAGCAGGCCCGTCAACAAATTCGTCAGTTGTTTGCCCGGGAGTCAACCATTCGTTCAAAAGTTGTGAAAAGTAAAAAAGAGGAGGCGGCAAAATACCAGGACTATTTTGAGTTTGAAGAAAAGCTGAGCAAGATACCTTCTCACCGCTTACTCGCGATTCGCCGGGGAGAGGATGAGGGATTTTTGCGTGTTATGGTTGGTCCGGAAGACGAAGCCGGGATTTTTTTGTTAAAAGATTTTTTTGTTACGGGTAATGGGCCTGCCAGTGAAGAAGTAGCCATTGCCGTAGAAGATGGTTATAAACGTTTGTTAGCAGCCTCCATCGAAACAGAATTTCGCAACAGCTCAAAAGCTACGGCCGATGAGGAAGCAATTCAGGTCTTCGCTGAAAACCTGAAACAGTTGTTGCTGGCTGCTCCTGTCGGGCAAAAACGGACGCTTGCACTTGACCCTGGCTACCGGACCGGCTGTAAAGTCGTTTGTCTGGATGAAAGTGGCCAACTCTTATTTCATACCGCTGTTTACCCTCATCCTCCTCAAAAACAAATGCGCCAGACAATCAGCACCTTGCAAGACCTGGTTCATAAGTATCAAATTGAGATCATTGCGGTGGGGAATGGTACTGCTGGAAGAGAAACATTGCAAATGGCTAAAAGCATCGATTTTGGCAAACCGGTTCACATCTTTATGGTCAACGAAAGTGGGGCTTCTATTTATTCTGCTTCTGCTGTAGCCCGGGAAGAGTTTCCAGAACAAGATGTTACCGTACGCGGAGCTGTTTCTATCGGTCGCCGCTTAATGGATCCACTGGCAGAGTTGGTTAAAATTGACGCCAAGTCAATCGGCGTTGGTCAATATCAACACGACGTTAATCAAACGATGCTACGGGAAAGCCTGGACAGAGTGGTAGAAAGCTGTGTTAACTCCGTAGGTATTAATATCAACACGGCAAGTAAACATTTGCTCACCTATGTTTCTGGTTTGGGTCCAACACTCGCACAGAACATTGTAGACCACCGGACGGCCAATGGCCAATTTCGTTCCCGGGAGGAATTGAAAGCGGTAAAAAGAATGGGAGACAAAGCCTATGAGCAAGCAGCTGGTTTTCTTCGCATTCGCGAAGCGACTAATCCGCTGGACAATACTGCCGTTCACCCGGAAAGATATGCTTTGGTAGAAAAGATGGCCAAAGACATGGGCTGTACTGTAGAGGATTTGATCCAGGATAAAAGCCGTCGAGAACAAATCAAACTGACAAATTATGTGAGTGACACCGTCGGTCTGCCAACGCTAACGGATATTATGAAAGAGTTGGAGAAACCAGGCCTTGACCCTCGTGGTGAAGCTCAGGTATTCGAATTTAGCAATGAAGTACATAGCATGGAAGATCTGAAAGCGGGGATGGTGCTCCCAGGCATCGTTACCAACATCACCAAGTTTGGCGCTTTTGTAGACGTAGGTGTCAAGCAGGATGGATTGGTCCACGTTTCACAATTGGCAAACAAATTTGTGAAAGATCCTTCAGAAGTCGTGCATCTAAGTCAGAAGGTCCGGGTTCGGGTAATGGAAGTGGATATCAACAGAAAACGGATTACCCTCTCCATTAAAGAAGCAGAAAATAATGACAACAGCAGTGCGCGTGAATCCAGGCAACCTGCAAACCGACCAGCGACTAAACGCCCTCCAAGAGACCGCAGTAATAACAATGCTTCTTCAGAGATGAGTCTGGAGGATCTAATTGCTAAAAAAGGCTGGGGGAATAAATAGTTGCCTGGGACTGTTCCTTTTTATGCTGGAAGCCGAAGGCGAGATAAACTCATCAATCAGTTTATAAGTTTATTTCCGCCTTCGGCGGGTTGGTTTATCGCTTTGCTAAAGCAAATTTGGGGTTTATCACTCAGTTCGTATAAACTTATAAACTCATAAACCCATATACCCATAAACTCATAAATCCATAAACTCATAAACTCATAAACTCATAAACTAGATAAACCTTATCAACCTCATCAACAGTTTATTAAGCTTATGCCACCTTCGGCGGGTTGGTTTATCGCTTTGCTAAAGCAAATTTGGGGTTTATCACTCA
>CBDUIU010000288.1:0-5864 GCA_965367335.1 uncultured Saprospiraceae bacterium | reverse complement strand
ACGACACACTTTCTATTCCTGCAAGTACTTTTGCTTTTTTTTAAGAAAAAAAGTAAAATAAAATTCCACATTCTCACTAAACCAATAGAAACCAATCCTTTATGCCAAAAATATTTCTTCTAAATTTTCAAAGAGATGAGTAATCTTATAGAACCCTTCATTTCTTGCCGAAGGTAAACGACAAATAAAGTTATTGCTACATACTTTGAAGTGGACAATAGTTAGCTTATTTTTGTCCTTTTATTTGAAGAATAGGCAAAATTGACCGACAGCGATCAGCCTTAGCGTAAAACAAATAATTTTTATTATACTATTATAAACCACGTAATATTGACTACCTCATCCTAATATAATGGGTTAATCAATATTCAAAACAATATCTGATGGATACAATCACACAGAAAGTAAAGAAACATAATTTTAGTGCAGGTCCAGCTATCTTACCTCAACCTGTTTTAAAACAAGCAGCTGAGGCCGTTATTGATTTCAAAGGATCTGGTCTTTCTATTTTAGAAGTATCCCATCGCGGTGCTGAATTTGCGCCTGTGATCGGAGAGGCCTCCACTCTGGTTAAAGAATTACTAGGACTCAGTGATGACTTTGAAGTGTTGTTCCTAAGCGGAGGAGCCAGTAGCCAATTCTTCATGACCGCTATGAACTTACTTAATGATGATGAAACAGCTGCGTACATTGATACAGGAGCATGGTCTTCAAAAGCGATCAAAGAAGCCAAGCTCTTTGGAAAAGTTGATGTGATTGCCAGTTCAAAGGATCAGAACTACAATTATATTCCTAAGGACTATAAAGTCCCAACGGATGCTAAGTATGTTCACATCACCAGTAATAATACAATATTTGGAACTCAATATCAGACGTGGCCTACAACAGACCTGCCACTTGTTTGTGATATGTCTTCTGATATTTTTAGCCGCCCGATCGATGCCAATCGTTTTATGGCTATTTATGCCGGGGCACAAAAGAATCTAGGCCCAGCAGGAACAACGTTGGTAATTATACGCAAAGATGCCTTAGGTAAAGTCAATCGTACAATCCCTACAATGTTGAACTACCAAACTCACATTGCTAAAGGTTCCTCCTTTAATACTCCTCCGGTTTACCCTATTTACGTTTGTTTATTGACACTCCGATGGTTAAAAGAACAAGGAGGTTTAAATGTTATGCAACAACGCAATGAGGAGAAAGCCTCTTTATTATATAATGAGATTGATACCAACCCCTTGTTTAAAGGAGTGGCAAACAAAGAAGATCGCTCCCACATGAATGTCACCTTCGTCCTGGAAAACCCAGATTTACAAGATGAGTTCATTACCTATGCTTCTGAGGCAGGTATTAGTGGCATCAAAGGGCATCGTTCCATCGGTGGTTTGCGTGCATCAATTTACAATGCTATGCCAAAAGAAAGCATAGAACTGTTGATCCAGTTGATGCAGGATTTCGCTAATAAGTATGCCTAATTATATGATAGAAGATTGATAAATGATGAGTAAAAAAATTGTTTTTACTAATTGCTCATCATTTATCACCTTTCATTTTCAAAAACAACCTTTTGTCGGAACAAAAAACATACGTAGACATCAAAGGATGTAAAGTTCCCGTAAAAATTTTTCGGGAAAGAAGATATAACACGCGAGCCTCACTACGCACCAAGCATGCCATCTTACGCATGCCTGCCAACCTTTCCCCCAGTCAGGAAAAAGAAGCCGTACAATGGATCACAGATTGGCTGGAACAACAATTTGCCAAGAAACCTCAATTAAGAGATCAATTTACAGAAAGATTCTACCAGGACGGTGATACGCTACAAGTAGGTGTCAAAATTTATACGCTTAGAATTAGCTATAGTGAACTAAAAACCCATCGTGCAAAACGACAAGGAGATACACTCTATCTTCAACTTACCCAATTTGATTCGCCCGAGCACACCCAGAAAAGCATTCAACATTTATTGAGCCGGGTAATCGCACAAGACTTTAAACCCGACATTGTAAAAAGAGTGTTAGAACTCAACGAGCGTTTTTTCCAACAACCTGTTTCCGGTGTAAAATTAAATTACAGCAGTGGCCGTTGGGGCAGTTGTTCTGCCAGTGGTAGTATTAATTTATCTACGCGTTTACTTTTTGCCCCACAGGCCGTTATTGATTATGTAATCATTCATGAGTTGGCCCATCGCATTGAAATGAACCATTCTCCCCGTTTTTGGGCTTTAGTGGAACGGGCTATGCCGGACTATAAACAAAAGGAAAAATGGCTGACGGAATACGGGCATCTCTGCAGGTTTTAAATAATGATAATTAGCAATAAGCAGAACGTCAACCCCATTTAGATCCCAACCCACCCAAGAAGGATAAATAGAAAAAGCGTCAACAAGCTAAGCTTCTTGACGCCTTTCGGAAAAGCCTGTAAAAAATAACAGGCAACATGACTATTATTCTTATTCTCCAACTACTTCGAAGGAAAGTTCATGTTGTACTTCGCGGTGTAAGTTCACCTTTGCCGTGTACGTACCGACTGTTTTCACTTCTTCTAGTATGGTAATATTTTTACGATCAATTTCTACATCGAACTGCTCTTTGAGCGCATTAGCCAACTGTATGTTAGTAACACTACCAAAGATTTTACCGCTTTCACCAACTTTAGCACCGATTTTCAGAACCGGGCCAGCCAGTTTATCTACGATAGCCTTAGCCGCGTCAATAAATTTAGCCTCTACAGCAGCTTCACGAGCGCGAAGATCTTCGAGACGTTTCATGTTGGTTTCGTTGGCAATGATTGCCATTTTTTTAGGGATCAGGTAGTTCCTTGCATAGCCGTTTTTTACAGTAACAACTTCGTGCTTGGTACCTACCTTTTCAATATTTTGCAACAATATGATTTCCATGACAAAATGAATTAAAAGGTTGAGATTGGAACGTTCAGCAATTATTTCAACAAATCAGTTACGTAAGGTAACATCGCCAGATGACGGGCCCGTTTAATGGCAGTTGCCATTTTACGTTGGTATTTCAGTGAATTACCAGTAATCCGACGAGGTAATATCTTGCCTTGATCGTTAACAAACTGCAACAAGAAATCAGGGTCTTTATAATCGATATGCTTGATACCGAATTTACGGAAACGGCAATACTTTTGGCGCTTTTGGCCAATCTTAGGATTGCTGAGAAATTTAATATCGTCTCTAGAAGCCATTTTCTAAATTTTTAAGATCAACAAATTGAGGTTTACAAAAGCCTTACTCTTCCTCGCTACTTGCTTTAGGAGCGGGAGCAGTTGCAACAGAAACGGGTGCCGGTGTCGGTGCTGGTGCAGCTGGTTTTGCTGCTGGTTTTGCAGCAGGCTTGTTAGCTGAACGTGCAGGAGCAGGCTTTCTGGAAGATTCAGATTTTTTAGAATCTTTATCTTTTTTCACCTTACCGATTTTACCATCACGTTTGTCTTGGTTGTACTTAATCCCGTACTTATCCAGCTTAACCGTCAGAAAACGCATAATGCGCTCATCCCGGCGAAAGGACAGTTCCAATTTGTCGATAAAAGTTCCATTAGGTGCTTGAAACTCGATACAGTAATAAACGCCTGAGGTGCGTTTGTTAATAGGATAAGCCATCTGGCGTAATCCCATTTCGTCAATATGAACGATCTCAAGCTCTTCGCTTTTGAGCGCATCCACATAGGTTTGGGCAGTTGCCTTGATTTCATCGCCAGAAAGTACCGGATCTACGATGAAAGTCACTTCGTATTGATTCATAAATTAAATAAAGTTTCGATGAATAAATGGACATCGGCCAAAAGCGTCTTAAAACAAAGCTTCATTTACTTCTAAATCAAGCGGTTGTAATGTAATACTTTCAGCTTATTCGCAAAACGGCTGCAAAGATAGGAAATTTAATAGAAAGTACCAAGGGGGAAGGGATAAAAGTGGAAGAGGGGGCAAAAGGGGAAGAGGGGACAAAGGGGGAAGAGGGAGGACTCCCCTTTGGCCCCTTTGCTACCTTTGCCCCCTTTGGGCCCTTTACCTCACTACAGAAACCGTCATATGCGCATCATAATCCCCTTTGATGACCGGAGACTGGCGCAGTCCTGTGTAGGAAGTAACATTTTTGTGAATATAATTGAACAGCTCTGATACAACGATCACTTGATCCCCATTCTCATCACCTTCACCTTTCAGGCCCCGGATAAGAAAATGACTAAACACGCCTTGTCGTAATCCGCTAGACTCTAATGAAGTTTCATCTGATTTACTGGACATGATCAGGGCGGTGCCTGGTCGTGCCTGAGCCAAGGTTTCGTAATATTTGCTCAAAGCCTGATTTGCCGTGCCTCTCATTTGCAGCAGACTGCCGGAGTGACAAGCATCGGCTATACATAGCTTGTAACGAGCCGGACTGGAATCCAAAATGGCATTGATCTCTTCGTGAAACAGCTTGTTATTAAAGCCATCAAAATCAATTGGCAGAAAAGAACCTTTGAGTCCGTGTCCGGAAAAATAGAGGATTACCAGATCATTAGGCCCCGCCTTAGAAAAAGTTTTTTCCATTTCCCGTAGTATATTAGCCCGGGTAGCGGCCTCATCTACCATGATGGAAATTTGTTCGTCTTTCAACGCTCCTCCTTCCGGGCTTTTTAAAAAAGCATAGATCCGGTAAGCATCATCATCGGTATAGCGTAAGGCTGGCATCCCTTTATATGCTGCCACGCCAATGACCACCGCCCAAACCTTAGTCTGCCCAAATTGAGTAATCGAAGTACCATCCTGTTGTACTGGCTTAGGTGCCAATGGTTTGGGCACAGCCGGTGCTGCCTTTCCCATGTAAATGCCATCCATCCAACGACCACTCACCTGGGTATTATCCCTTTTAAATAACGTTCCTTGTCCATTAAATTTTCCAGCTTTCCATTCTCCTTCGTACCGATCTCCATTTGCATATTCACACACACCGCGCCCTTCCGGCAACCCACTTAAGAACACTCCGATATATTTAGCGACGCCACCTTTGTATACATAAGTCCCATTACCATTTTCGCAGTTGCCACTAATACAACCTTCTTCGCCGAGCAACGCTCTGCCGTCTCCCATATATTCACCATTATACCAATGGCCTGAGGTTTGGGTGCCGTCAATGTGATAAATGGTGCCTTTGCCGTGAGAAAAATTATTTTTGAAACTACCAATATATTTATCTCCATTATTGTAAAACCAGGTCCCCCAACCATGCAACTGACCTTGCGCAAATTGCCCTTGATACTTACTGCCATCCGCATAGGCAAAGATACCCTGTCCGCTATTGCAATTGCCGGAAATACAGCCTACTTGAATATTGGTGAGATCGCCCCCTCCCTTCGCCTGTAGATTCATTTCCATTGGTCGGCCAAATGCATCGATCAACCTTCCACGTCTCCAGTTTCCTTCCAAGCGCTGGCCGTCAGCAAGGATCTTTGTTCCTTTTCCTTCCGGATAACGGTGTACCCACTCACCACTATACTTGCTCCCATCTGTATAATAGCAAACACCCTTTCCGTGAACTTCTCCATTTTTGAAAAGGCCGACATATTTGGCACCACTGGGAAAAAGATAGGCGCCTTCTCCGTTTTGGCAATCACCGGAGATACATTGAGCATTCAATTGACCTGAAAGGAATGAGAAAAAAATTAATAGAAAAAAGAGTAGCTTTTTCATAGATGATGTGTTTTTATTTTTTACTTAAACCCCGTAGGTAGGCTGTTCAAAATGGTGAAAAAAATGAACTCACTTTTTCAGATGATAATTATTCATCTTCTTTTCCATTGATGAAAAGAAGCAAAAATCTAGGAAGTCTTGAAACTCGCTTTTACGATGGTTTTTCACG
>CBDUIU010000287.1:0-5869 GCA_965367335.1 uncultured Saprospiraceae bacterium | reverse complement strand
CTTCTGTGTATTTTCTTGAATCCTTGCAGCAATATACTGAATCCAGTATTAAGTTTCAGAACTATTGGAAGGAATATTCTATCTCGCAATTTGACCATACATCCAGACTGTTATTAACAAATGGATTTGATAAACAATTCATGCATGACTTCAATTCATTGGTTAATATTATTAAGCGCAAAGAATCGGGTAAAAAATTGCCTAAAAAATTGAGAAAACTAGATCCTGATTTGCTTATGGAATCTATTCGTGGTCAGTTAAATAAAAATAATTTGGACGATACGATCCAAACGATAACTAATGATAATTTTGATTTACTTACTAAACAGCTATTCAATGTGATAAGCTAATTGATATATTCGTTATCGCTATCAAAATCAATCGTTTTGTTGCCTTTGTCTTTGTCTTTGTCTTTGAAAAGAGGAACAGCACTTTTTTTTCCTTCATCTTACTATTGTCATTCCCTCCACACCTTTTCTTTTCCTTCCGCGTTGATATTATAATTCCCTATTTTTGTCCTTCATCTAATTTGAATTAATGTCGGTATTTCGCTCTTTCTTCGCACTCTCTATCTTATTGCTCAGTTGTTGGTCTTGTGCCAGAATTGCCCAGCTGTCTGGTGGAGACAAGGACACACAACCGCCACATCTGATTGAGGAGGCCTCCGCTCCAAATTTTCAAACCAATTTTAAAAAACAAACTATTGTCCTGTCCTTTGATGAGTGGCTAAGCTTAAAAGATGCTTTTAACCAGGTGGTTATCTCCCCTCCGTTGGAATATCCTTTTGAGTTAAACCTGAAGAAAAAAAGCATTCTCTTTTCATTTGATGGCCGGGAACAACTACGGGATAATGCTACTTACACGATCAATTTCGGAGATGCCATAACGGATTTTACTGAAGGTAACATTGTACCTGACCTGCGTTTCGTTTTTTCTACGGGCCGGTTTATTGATTCCTTACAGGTGAGTGGTACCGTCGTGGATGCAATTACGGGCAAGCCAATGGACAAAATGCGGGTAATGTTATACACCAACCTGGCAGATAGTGTCGTCCGAACCGAACGCCCTTTTTATTTTTCAAAAACAGATAAGGAGGGAAAGTTTCGTATTCAAAATGTGCGGGAAGACAGCTTTAAAGTCTTTGTTTTAGATAATAGTGGCTTTGATTATATTTATAATAGCGAAGAAGAACAAATTGGATTTTTACCTGAGCCGATTTATGTCACACAGACTTATCAACCTGTACTAGCGCTTCAGGTTTTCAAGGAGGACCCACCTTTCCGGGATCTGCGTCTCGACCGAAAATTGAGCGGTATTTTTAAAATAACCTATAACCAACCGCCCATACATCTAAAGACTTCCGTTGCAGATACTAGTTGGACAATTTTTAGTGAGCATGACAAGGACACCTTAAGGGTTTGGTATTTAGCAGGTAATCTGGATAGTACGGAAATCTATACTACTCTTGATGGCCAGGCAGTTGATACTTTTCCTTTGTTCGTCCAAGGCAATGCCGGAGTTTATCCGCTCAAAACTAATCGCCCTGGAAGCATGACACCTATTTCATTCAATCCGCTCCGTCCTTTACGCTTGACCTTCAACCAGCCCCTCGCTACAATCGACACCAGTTTAATTCACTTACTGGAAGACACCTTGCTGACCCCAGTTCGGGCAAACTACCAGATTGACAGTATTCAACCTAAAGACTTACTGATCACCTATGGCTGGAAGGGACAATTACCGTATCGTTTAGAGTTGGATTCAAATGCCATAAAGGGTTGGTTAGGGGCTGGGAACGATACGATTCGTCAGCCCTTTTCACCACAAGATGCTTCAAATTTTGGCAATATTCGACTGACCTTAACTGACCTCGACTCAACGCAGCAATATGTTTTACAATTAGAAGATAAAAACAAAGCGATCGGTCCACCGTTAGTTATAAAGGGGCAATCCGTGTTCACGCATCAATTTAAATCGCTTCCTGCCTCTTCCTATCAGCTCCTCTTGATTATCGACGGGAACGCCAATGGCCGCTGGGACTCTGGTAGTTATGATGCTCAACGGCAACCGGAGATCCAACTTAAACAATCATTGGAACCCCTTCGGGCAAACTGGGATCTGGATGCGGAAATTAGTTTTGAAACTATGGGGCAACCACAGACATCTACTAACCAGAATACGGATATCCCTGTAACAGAAGATCGAATCCCGCCAGGCAATTAAGTATAGTAGCATAAAACCACAACAATGAAACTACAAGCAAAGGATTTAGTTAAAATCTACGGTAAAAGACGCGTTGTAAATACCGTGAGTGTAGAGGTAAGTCAGGGAGAAATTGTAGGGTTACTGGGCCCTAACGGAGCGGGTAAAACAACCACCTTTTATATGGTTGTTGGATTTATTCAACCCAACGAGGGAGATGTTTTTTTAGATGGAAAAAACATCACCAATCTTCCTATGTACAAACGAGCTCAACGCGGTGTGGGCTATTTACCCCAAGAGCCATCTGTATTTCGTAAGCTCAGTGTTGAAGATAACCTCAAAGCGGTTTTGGAAATGACCAAACTCAGCAAAGCAGAACAAAAAGATAAATTAGAAAGCCTGATTGAGGAATTTAGTTTAGAAAGGGTACGTAAAAACAATGGCGACACCTTATCAGGAGGTGAGCGTCGCCGGACGGAGATTGCCCGGGCGTTGGCCACTAATCCAAGTTTCATTTTATTAGATGAGCCGTTCGCTGGCATTGATCCTATTGCCGTGGAAGACATTCAGTATATCGTTGCCAAACTAAAGACAAAGAATATTGGCATTTTGATTACCGATCACAATGTCCAGGAAACCCTGTCGATCACAGACCGTGCTTATCTTATGTTTGAAGGCAGTATACTAAAGGCCGGAACCGCAGAAGAGTTGGCTGCTGATGAAATGGTACGCAAAGTATACCTTGGGAAAAATTTCGAACTAAAAAGAAAGCAAATAGATGTCTAGCTTTAAAATAAGTAGGGAGACAAAGAATAGACCTACAATTCAGAATGTTTGTAGGCTGGAACAGAAAAAAGCCGAACCCTTATAAAAAAGGTCCGGCCATATAATAGTATTCATTCTTTAAAGAGATGATGCTTAAGCACCAACCTTATAAATAGCACTAACTTTAGGAAGAACAACAAACTCTACCCGGCGGTTTTTCGCGCGAGACTCAGCAGTATCCTCCATATAAGCAGGCAAGTGTTCTCCTTTACCAACAGCAGCTACCTGAGTAGGTGATACTCCTTCTTTGACCAACATACGTACAACATTGGTGGCGCGAGCAGTACTTAAAGACCAGTTGTCCATATAAGCTGCACCTGCTACCATTTTCTTGCTATCCGTATGGCCTTCCACCTGGATTGATAATGACGGATTATTTTTTAAAACTTCCGCCAGCTGTTTGATCATATCTCTATGCTTCCGCGCTACGCGAGTAGAACCACTGCGATAAGTAATCGGTTCCTCCATCATAACGTAGAGACGATGATTGTGAGCCTTAACATTTAAGCCACTGGCTTCGATTGCGGCAAAAGCTTCTTTCATCGCATTTTTAAAAGAACTCAGTTCTTTATCTTTAGCTTCAACTGTGCCTTTCACAGTTGTCAATTCTGCTTGAGTTGTATTGTTCATTTCTTCCAAAGAAGAAACACGTGTACTCAAGTCTGCATTTTTTGTCTCCAAGTCCATTTTGGCTTCACCCAAAGTAGTCACTTCTGATTCCAGGTTAGATACTTTCGTTCTGGTTTCAGATAATAACTGATCAACTTCTGCCTTGTCAGTAGTTAATTGATCGAATTTTTTCTTGGAAACACAAGATGATAGGAGAATGGTTGTAGCCAGTAGAAACAAACTGGCTTTGATCGTTTTTCTCATGTCTGTTTAATTTAAATGATATTAGATTACTAATAGTACTCGAAAGTTGCTTGAGCTCTTCGTAAATATGCAAAAAACTTAAGCAGCTATATTCCCGAAGAATGATACATTTCAAACTTCGTTGGCCGCAAAAATAGTAAAAAAGCCCTTCCAGTCTTAACTTTTAACAAAATCTTTAGAATTTTGCCCCTAAAAAAGGGAATTTAAATGTTAAACATGGCTTCATATAGTAGATTTTTCGAATAACTTTACGTTCTTTCTCGTATTGTTCTAAGCCATTGGCTCACCAGGGCGGACTCTTCCCTTTGGCAAAAATTTTGCATTAGCATTTTTCATCATGTCTACCGCTCCTATAAAGAAACACTTAATATGAACTTGCATTTGTTTATCCCTTTACTGTTACTCTGCTTTTCCAACTTACTTTCTGCTCAACCTGCTGAATCTAATTTCCGGACCCTTTCGATGTTGCCTGAGCCCAAAGAACATCTGGTGGAAATTCCTGAATACACGGATGAAGAACTGCGTAATCGACTGTCACAACTTTCCAGTCAAGTCGTTCATCCGCGTTTAACTTCGGTCGTAAAAAGTTATATTAAAACTTATACCGTTTTAAAAAGGGAAAAGACCGAGCATATGCTGGGCCGCGCCAGTACTTATTTTCCAATTATTGAAAAACATATGCAAGAGGCTGGTATGCCAACCGACCTTAAATACCTGGCTGTCGTTGAATCAGCATTAAACCCACAAGCAGTTTCCCGTTCCCGTGCCGTAGGTCTGTGGCAATTTATGACCCCCACAGGTCGTGAAAATGGGCTGAAGATAAACTCCTTACTAGATGAACGTAAAGACCCTAATAAGGCTACTGAAGCCGCTATCAAATACCTTCGCTTTCTCCACCGTAAATATGATAACTGGGAACTAGCCCTGGCTGCATACAATGGCGGCCCGGGAAGGGTAAATCGTGCTATTCGCCGTGGTCGAAGTAAAGACTTTTGGAAGATCAGACGATATTTACCCCGAGAGACCCGAGCCTATGTACCAGCATTCATTGCGGCTACTTATATTATGAACTGTTATGACGCTCATGACCTCTTTCCTCGCTATCCGGAAATGGACAAACAATTGATCGAAACTGTTAAGGTACACGATCGAATTAGTTTCCAAATGATATCCGAGATCAGTGGAACGCCGATGGAGCTTATCGAAGAGTTAAACCCTTCCTACAAACAGCGCTTTCTTCCGAGCAATCAACGTGGAAATTACTTGGTTCTTCCTATGCGCTACATGCCTGGAATCCGGCAACATTTTAATTTGCCCGATACCCGTAAGTCTTTTATGGCTTATGGTGCTATCAATGCACCTCAACATAAAACCTTTCTTCCTCCTGCCGGGTATGTTTCTCATAGCTATACCGTCCAAACTGGAGATCGACTAGCTACCCTGGCACATACCTTTCAATGTACAGAGGAAGATATTATCGGCTGGAACCAATTAAGCCATCCTACGCTCCGCCCCGGTCAGCATCTGATGGTTTATTTACCTCCACGTCGAAGAGAGCAGTGGACGCCTTCACCTGCACTTCCTAACCTCGGCAACTGGACGGAAGCAACAAGCAGTCAACCAACTTTTCATTTACCCGTTAATATGACTGCTCTGCAAAAAGATTATTACCAGAGTATGGAACGCTTACTGGAGAAGGAACAAAGTTATGTGTATTATCAGATACGTCGACGAGAATCCTTAATGGATGTCGTTCGTAAATTTCCGAATACCAGTATTCCTCAAATTCTACGTTTGAATGATATTAAAAGTAGTAAGCAGTTAAAAACTGGCATGAGAATTCGGATTGATAAAATGTGATTATATTGTTATGCAATATAAAAAACCGCCAGACCAAAGATTTGACCTGGCGGTTTTTTACGTTTTATCTAGTCGCCACACTTACCATTAAGTGTATCAAAAGAATTAA
>CBDUIU010000286.1:0-5877 GCA_965367335.1 uncultured Saprospiraceae bacterium | reverse complement strand
ACTTACCTTTTATAATGCCGTTGCTAATAACGGTCGAATGGTAAAACCTTATTTAATATCTGCTGTCCAAAGGGATGGTATAACCTTGAGAAAAATCAAACCTACTGTGATCAATCGTAAGATCGCTTCAAAAGAAACGATTGAACAAGCACAGCAATTATTAACAGCGGTGGTTGAAAATGGAACGGCTAAGAAATGGCGTTCTCGCCGTTATTCTTTTGCCGGTAAAACCGGAACTGCGCAAATTAATTATCGCAAGTTTCGCCAAAACCGAACAAATATTAAACACCGTGCATCCTTTGTTGGGTACTTTCCGGCTGACAAACCGGTTTACTCCTGCATCGTGATGATTACCGACCCTAAAGTGGGTGGGTTCTATGGCTCAGAGGTAGCGCTACCCGTCTTTCGGGAAATCGCAGATCGCTCCTTTGATACCAAAACCAAAATGCATGTGGCTTTGAATGAAGCTCCAAGCCCTAAACAAGTAGCCAAAAACCTACCTGTCTATAGTGCCGGAGATAAAAAAGACCTGGCGGAGATCCTGCCCCAAGTCAACCTCAAAGCGCGCCAACAAACTGAAGCTCAATGGGCCGTTCTTATGGGACAGTCGGATACCCTTCGATTGCAAAAAAGAACGATGTCGGAAAACCTGGTACCAACGGTTACCGGGATGGGCTTGAGAGATGCAATTTATTTATTGGAAAACCTGGGCCTTCATGTCGTGTTCACCGGCTCCGGTAAAATCGTCAAACAATCGATTTTGCCCGGTACACGGATCAGGGGACAAACGATTAGGCTCACTTTGGGATAGAGATTAGTTCGGCTTCGCCGTATCCTTTTCTCAACCCCTCACACTATACACTATTTTTTTTTGAAACACTGCTTTAAAAAGCACTAAGAAACACTATTTTTTGAAACACTATTTTTTACATCACTTTGAAACGCTATAGTTAAGTGTTACCCCTGAAACACATTTTAAACGACATTTCAATAAGCGAGACCATCGGCGAATCAACTGCTTCTATTCAACAGATCGTATTTGATTCGCGGAAAGTCAGTAAGGGTGACCTCTTCGTCGCGATTAAAGGAACTCAATCTGATGGTCATCGCTTTATTGAAATGGCACTGGACAAAGGAGCTATAGCCATTGTTTGTGAAACACTACCCGAGCAAAAGCGTTCGGGAATTACTTACCTGAAAGTACCTGATTCTGCCGAGGCAATGGGACGGATGGCCGCCAACTTTTATGACCATCCTTCTCGCCAACTAAAGCTAATCGGTGTTACCGGAACCAATGGCAAAACGTCAACGGTCACCATGTTATACCGATTGTTTACTGACATGGGGTACAAAACAGGTTTGTTATCAACAGTTGAAAATCGAATTGGAGCGCAAGTGGTTTCAGCGACACATACAACGCCGGATTCCGTAGCGATCCAGCTGCTCTTGGCGGACATGGTTGATGTCGGTTGCGATTTTGCCTTTATGGAGGTCAGTTCGCATGCCATTGACCAACGACGCATCGCCGGTTTAACTTTTGCCGGTGGGGTCTTTACGAACCTTAGCCACGATCACCTGGATGATCATAAAACGTTTAAAGCCTATTTATCCGCTAAAAAACGTTTTTTTGATGAGCTGCCTGAAAATGCTTTCGCACTGACAAATATTGATGACCGAAACGGTCGGGTTATGGTGCAAAATACAAAAGCAAGCACCAAAACCTATAGCGTGAGAACGCTGGCCGATTTTAAAGCAAAAATAATTGATGATAGCCTAATGGGGCTTCATCTGGACATCGATGGACACGAGTTCTTTGCAAGGCTGATTGGTACTTTTAACGCCTACAATCTCTTGGCAGTATATGCTGTAGCTGTATTGTTAGAGTTTGATCCTGCTGAAGTGCTGGTTGTGCTGAGTCAGGTAAAAACCGCTGAAGGGCGATTTGATTACCTGGTAGATCCCAACCGCCAAATTGTCGCGGTGGTTGATTACGCGCACACGCCGGATGCCCTGGAGAAAGTCCTGAGCACCATCGCTAAGATTCGCAAAGGCAATGAACAGGTAATTACGGTAGTGGGCTGTGGTGGAGATAGAGATCGGGCAAAACGTCCGCTGATGGCCAAGGTGGCCTGTGTGTACAGTGACCAGGTCATCTTTACTTCTGATAACCCGCGATCTGAGGATCCGGAAGTGATCATTGAAGAGATGGAAGCCGGGATTCCAATTACCGCTCGTAACAAAGTATTGTCGATTACAGACCGCCGCCAAGCCATTAAAACCGCTTGTAAATTAGCTAAGGTTGGCGACATTGTTTTGGTAGCTGGCAAAGGCCACGAGAAGTACCAGGAAATTAAAGGAACGCGTCATCCATTTGATGACAAGGAAGTTTTAAAGGATGCCTTGGGGCTTTAAAAAGCACCAGCATTAAAGAGCCATCCTTCTGAGATGTTTATCATTCTCAGATTCATTAGCAGTTTGCAGCGAAGGAGTTGCAAGGTTGTTCTCCGGGCAACTAACTTCGCTGCTGCTTTTTGAATCTAAATAAAATAGAAACCAATGGATGTTTATGAAGGGAGCAATATCTATTGGGAAAGACGGCGTAAGGATTAGAGACTAAAAATGATCTATCTATCGATGGATAGCAGTCAAAGTCCAAATCACTGTCAAAGAAAAACGAAATAACCGCTAAGTCACGCTAGTCACAGTCTGACCTTTGACAGTCGCGGCTTGCCAAGACGGTCTGGCATTTCGGGTTTATCCGAAAGGTCAAACCTCTTAAAACAAGGCACATGCTTTATTATATACTATCATACCTTGAGGAAACATTGGAACCGTCATTTTCATTAACGCGGCTGTTCCAATATATTACCTTCCGCGCAGGATTTGCCATAATCCTGTCTTTGGTGATTTCGATGCTGTTAGGTGGTCGAATCATCCGTTTCCTTAAGACACTGCAGATAGGAGAATCTGTCCGGGACCTGGGCCTGGCTGGTCAAAAAGAAAAAGAGGGCACCCCTACCATGGGTGGAGTGATCATCATCATGGCGATTATCATTCCCTGCTTGTTAGTCGGCCGGCTGGAAAATATTTATTTGATTCTCATGCTCCTGGCAACAAGCTGGATGGGGGTTATAGGATTTGTGGATGATTATATCAAGGTGTTTAAGAAAAATAAAGATGGTCTTAGTGGGAAATTTAAAGTACTGGGCCAGGTTGGATTGGGGTTGATCGTGGGTGTAGTGATGTTGATGAGTGATGATATTGTGGTCAGAATGAGTGCAGAGGATGCGGTAGAAGCAAATTATGAAATCGTGAAGGTCTTTGAAATAGAAAAAACGGCCATTGATGGCTCCAAGTCCGTAGTGGAAATGGCTAATGTGAAAACGACGTTGACTAACGTTCCTTTTCTAAAAGGAAATCGTTTTAACTACCGCCAATTACTATGGTTCCTGGGGGACAATTCCGCTAGCTTGATTTGGCTGGTCTTCGTTCCCATTGTTATTCTGATTGTCACGGCGGTGTCTAATGCGGCGAATCTGACGGATGGCATTGATGGATTGGCGACAGGAGTCAGCGCAATTATCGGAGCAGTACTTGGCATTTTTGCCTACGTTTCGAGTAATGCCATTGCCGCGACCTACCTCGATATTTTGTTTTTACCACAAACGGAAGAGTTGGTAATTTTTGCGGCTTGTTTTCTGGGCGCCTGCATTGGTTTCCTCTGGTACAATTCTTTTCCCGCTCAGATTTTTATGGGGGATACGGGAAGCTTAACGATCGGCGGAATTATAGCAGCCATGGCCATCTTGTTGCGAAAGGAATTATTGATCCCGATTTTGTGTGGCATTTTCGTAGCAGAAAATTTATCCGTGATCATTCAGGTATCTTACTTTAAGTATACCAGGAAAAAATACGGGGAAGGTCGAAGGATCTTTCTGATGTCTCCACTGCATCATCATTATCAGAAATTGGGAATGCATGAATCTAAAATTGTTACCCGATTCTGGATAGTAGGCATATTGTTAGCCGTTTTGACAATCTTAACCTTGAAGATCCGCTAATTATGAATTCCGCAAAGATGCTGGTGGTGTTGGGGGCTGGAGAAAGTGGCGTAGGAGCGGCAATTCTGGCCAAGAAAATGGGGTTTGAAGTTTTTGTCTCTGACAACGGCCTGATAAAACCTGAATTCATCGCAGAGTTAGAACAGCAAGGGATTGCATTTGAAATGAATGGGCACACGATCGAAAGAATCTTAAAGGCGGATCATGTCGTGAAAAGCCCTGGGATTCCCGAGAAAGTAACGATCGTTAAGTTGTTGGGAGAAAAAGGTGTCCCGGTGATTTCTGAAATTGAATTTGCCTTTTGGTACAACACCGCAATGATCGTTGCGATTACCGGCAGTAACGGTAAAACGACGACTACAAATTTGATCCATCACCTACTTAAAGAAGGAGGTGTAAATGCCATTAAAGGGGGAAATATCGGGAAAAGTTTTGCCCGCTTAGTAGCTGAAGAAGAAAGCCCCGAGGTATTTGTTTTGGAACTTAGCAGCTTCCAATTAGATGGCATTCGTTCTTTCCGGCCCAACATCGCGGTGTTACTCAATATTACGCCCGATCACCTGGATCGCTACGAGTATAAATTTGATAATTACGTCCGGTCAAAGTTCCGGATAACAATGAATCAGACCAAAACTGATCTATTTATTTATAATGCTGACGATGTGAATGTTCGACTGTTTTTATCTGACTTTCACTTAAAAGCGAATAAGCAACCGATCAGCTTGTCGGCCGCTTCAAAGGAAGCAGCAACTACACTTGACATACCGCTTCGCAATCCTGTGCTTCGAGGTCGCCACAACCGTTTTAATGCCATTTGTGCCGTTTCGGTCGCTCGTTATTTTAAAATTGATGATGCAACTATCGAACAGGCTCTGGACACCTTTGTTAACGACCCGCATCGGCTGGAAATGATTACTTCGATCAATAATGTCGATTATATCAATGACAGCAAAGCTACTAACGTTGATGCTACTTATTTCGCCCTTGAAGCCATGGATCGCCCTATTATCTGGATTGCCGGGGGCACTGATAAAGGCAATGATTATGAACCTCTCCTCGAGTTGGTTCGCGAGAAAGTCAAAGCGCTGATTTGCCTCGGTGTGGATAATCAGAAGCTGTTCAATCAATTTCGCGACCTCGTCCCGGAATTGATTGAGACCGCCTCTGCGGAAACAGCAGCCCAGACAGCTTATCGCCTGGGCAAACCGGGTGATGTTGTGCTGCTTAGCCCCGCCTGTGCGAGTTTCGATTTGTTTAAGAACTATATGGATCGAGGAGAGCAGTTTAAGGAAGCGGTGTTGAAATTAAAATAGGGTCAACCACTAATTTAAAACACACATAACCAAAACACACAAACATCAACAACTAACACTTAAAAAACAAACACCGTGTCATTAGGAGCAAGACTATATTCAGAATTACGAGGAGACCGGGTCATTTGGATGATCCTGGCACTGTTAGCTTTGTTTTCCGTGTTAGCCGTTTATAGTGCAACCGGATCCATTGCCTTTAAAGAAAGGGGAGGAGATACGGAATTCTTTCTGCTGAAACAGTTTGTATTTGTGATGGGAGGATTTATGATTACCTATCTCTGTTATCAGATTCCTTATCATCAATACAATCGTTGGTCACCTTATTTGTTAATGCTGGCCATACCATTGCTGGTATATACCATTGCATTTGGTGCTGAAATTAATGATGCGCGGCGGTGGATTTCTGTCCCAATCGTTGGCCTGACTTTTCAGACTTCTGATTTTGCAAAAGTGGCCTTAATCGTTTATGTAGCCAGAGCAATTTCTGCTAAACAGGAAGTGAT
>CBDUIU010000285.1:0-5878 GCA_965367335.1 uncultured Saprospiraceae bacterium | reverse complement strand
TGCATTTTTTAGCCGATGGAACTCAATGTAACCCCTACTCTCGCTTTCCGTAAAACAATAAACCACCTAACAAATCTGTTTATCCCACATGCCTTCATCACTTACTGAAAAGCAGGTTCAAAGTCTGGCTTTGGCTTATTTGAAAAAACGCTACCGCAAACGTTGTTGGCCCCGGCCTGTCTTTGCCCGTGAGGAAGTGCGCACCCGCAAACGCTATGGCGGAAGACGTGCTGATGGCCTGTTGGCCTTTCGGCATTGGGTCTGGGGGACCTATGTCGTTTCTCTGGAAGCAAAGTCAATAAAAACCTTGGGGGCATTAAGGCCAAAGTTTGAAGAAGGGCGTTTTTTGTGGAATTGTCTGAAGTTTGGAGCGATGGCTTGTCTGCTAAGTGGCGCCTTCATGGCTTTATTTAAATTAGATGATGGTTTATATCAGTTCTTTTTTCCATTAAATGTTTTTTTACTGACGGGAATGCTTTACGGCTTATTCACCTTTAGCAGTTATCGACATCGGCAGCTAGATGTCATCCGTCAATTGGAACGCTACCCTGCAAATGAACAATGGTTGGCATTTTCTGAAGGGAGTTTTACGGCAATGAAAACGGAAAAGCAAAAACAGCTATTAGCCATATGCACTGCCAGAGGCATTGGTGTATTGATTGTACAAAAAAACAAAACGGTCAAAAGAAAGAAACGAACCAAACGACGTTGGAAGTGGTCTGGTGATTTTTTAAAGTATTATAGCCAACAAAAAGAAATTGGAGAGGTGATCAGAGGCTGATTAAAAACTCCAGCCAAAATTAAATAAGAGCCGGTTGAGCTGGGTATCTAATTCAACAAACCTGAGGTTGCCGCCAAATCGATTAATCGTATAAGTTGCGTTGACATGCTGAATATTATAGCCTAGCCCCATTTGAAAACTTCCTGTTTTCCGGCCAGCAAAACGAACCCCTAATTCTAGCTGCCCGCAAAGCCCACCGTCTCTTTCAACAAATTCTTCATTTTTAAAAATAGCAATTCCGTATCCGGCATTAAGTGCATAATAAGGGGTAATTCGTTTGTCATTCAGGTAGCCCCGAATATCTAACTCGATGGGAAATGTTGTAAAATTATTGTTCTGAAAATAGAAACTTTCAATTTCATCAACAGTGGGCATTTCGAAAGAGTATATACCCAGCGCGATACCCAAACTAAAATAACGATTAAATTTATACCCATGAATACTTTGCAATTTTATACCGGACAAGATTTCCTTATCGCCCTGTATCGTCTCATTTTCCCCCCAGGTTGCAGAAAAGCTCAATACACTATAATAGCCTCGCAAGGTAATCCATCGACCATCTGGAAAATACTTACGTCCTGGTTTCCCTTCGGTTCTGCTAACTATTTTCTGTGGATCTATTTCTAATTCATATCCTCCGAACAAATGAAACTGAATGGCCGTATCTCTCTCAGAAATAATATTTCCTTCCAACCGACTTCCGTCCTGAAGAATGAGGATCGTCATGTTCTGACCTGGATTATCTTGTGCTTGTAACAGTACAGCGACACCTAAAAAAACTAGCGTAGATAGAATGGCTTTCATTGAGACATGGGTTTATGCTTAGATAGACGTAAGATTTGGCTCAGGGGTTGGGTGTTCGCCTGGGTGTTGGGTGTCCGCCAGGGCGGACTTTGGGGCAAACAGCAAGCTGTTCTTTTGGGTCGCTGCGCTTTGGGCACTTATTATGCGAGGCTCGTAGTAATGAAATGATATGAGTGGAGTTACCCAAAGCGCAGCGACCCAAAGTCCGCCTTAGCGGACACCCAAAAGCCCGCAAGGGCGATCCAACACCCCCTAATCTACTAGATTAATCAAGGTCCGGTAATCGTCAAAAAACGCGTCCTCGTTTTTCATTTCTAACAAATCCATCATCTCTCCCTGATTTTCCAGCTCTATATCCTCGAATGTCTGTTTAGTGCGCACCTCGATTTTCCCTGTCTTAAGCTGTTCCATCCGCCAGTCAAAAGTTCGCTCCATCTTCGACCAAATCCGCTCGTATGTTTCGGCGTGATCTGCCTCGGCACTTACCGCCTGACATTCGTTAAAGGCTTCCTGATTTCGTGCGATCATTTTACCATCTTCAATCAGAAAGTAAGCCGTATGGGCCCAGGCGTCATCATTTGTTAGTAAGCGGGCATACATGGCCAACTGCAGGTCTTCTTCATTGCGGATCATGGCTTCCCGCCGCCGAATTCCTCGCCATTTCAGATCGACCACTGCTAACTCCTGATTTCGCGCTAATACTAAATCTGCTTTAGCTCTAAGCGGTACATATTGAAAGACCCCGTTGAGTTCTTTTTCTGTTTGCACGACTTTCCAGCCATTATTACGAATCAAAGAGACCAGACTCCACGCAGCGTATTTAATGCGGTTAATAAAAGAAACACGCTCTGGCTCTCTGCCATACATCAGTAAAACCGCCCCTTCCCGGCGAAGTAATTGAGGCGCTTCCCGGTCAATCCATTGATTGACATCTGACTTTTTCCAGTCATTAAAATCTTCCCGGAGCATCATTTCAAAAAACCGGTGGGATAGATTACCCATCAGGGTATTGTCTTTTACCACACTTAAAATGGAAGATTTTCTTAGCCGAATCTTATAGCGGAATACCCATTGATAAGGATAATAGAACAGTGCATCCAGACTGGTAAAAGTCTCGGTTTCATTAGGTCCCATTTTTTCCGGGCGCTTCAAGGTCAGGAATGGCCTGGGGCGCCCAAGTTGCTGTGCTTTTAGTTTCACATATCCCGGGAGGACAAAGTGGGGCTCCATGGCTTGTAATTGCGGGTCTTGCAAACGATGAATAATTGGAGACAGATCATCAAAGCATGCTTCGAGTTCATCGTGCAATGGGTGTGGCCAGACCTCCTTGCCATCCACCCGCTCTGGTAAAATGAAAACCAATTGTTCTTCTGCCATTAATACTGGCAGTTTTCGCCGCCAAACCAAGAGGGCGTTTTGTTCCCTCGGACCAAATAGGTGAATGCCTGCATTTTCCAGGTAAGCTAACTCTGGTCGATACCAACGGCTAAAAAAGTGATCCGGTTCATTACGAACGAAGTTCCACCAAAGCACTTGTTTTGCGGGGCTGAGTATGGCTGCGTTATGATGTACAAAGGGCAGATGCCCTGCTTCCTGCTCGCGGAACAAGACCGGTGATGGCTCATAAATCGTCCGGACAATCCGTTCCAGCTCTAAAGCACTAAGTACGGTTTCATTTTTTGGTAATGCCTCTAACAAATCTCTTACACGATGCGCCTGTTGGCTAAGCACCAACATTGATTTATTTTTAGATCCCTCGCTTTCAAAAGTTCTAAAAGCCCATTCTTCAAGAAACGTAAACAGCCGCACCACATCTTGCTTAGGCACAGTCCCTCCGATGGGGTATCGACGCCGTTCAAACCAGAATTGATATTGACGTTGAATCTGATTAAAATCCAAATTGGGATCGGTCGCAGCTTTTTTCTCTAGCTCATCAAAATAACGACGGATGGCAATATTCCAATTGTCACTTTTAATCCCTGGCGTTTGAGCCAGTTGAGCCGCAATGATACGCGCCAGATCATTCGCCAGCGGTTTCAATGGCAGAGAGACGAACTCCATGAGCTTGAAGGGATCCACGGGTTCCCAGAGGAAAGCGGAGATGAGTTTGAGGATTTGCAAGCTGGGTCTGGCAAGGGAAGCCGACAAAATACCCAAACTAGGTAATCCTTGCTGGATCAAGGCATTATCAAGCGCCCGGTTTTTCTCCGGAACGAGGCAAATTGGCCGGAAAGATTTATTTTTTTCAAAAAGATGAGCCAAGTAGGCCGCGGATTCCGTTTCGCGTTCCGATCTTAAAATTAAAAGTGAACCATCTCCTTTTAATTTTAATTTTTCTTTTCCTACCCTACCCTCCCTCAGAATACGTTGATAGACAGCCAGATCACTTTGTTGTTCCTTTATCTCCGGCAATTCAACAAACTTTAAAGCACAGCCTTTTTTTTCAAACAGTCCAAACAAGCGCTGCAAATGGGCAGGTAGCGATGTAAAAGGCTCCCGAATATAAACAGTTCGGAAAGGATTATCTTTTTGATCCACCCCTTGCAATACCTCAATATATCGATCCGCATAACCAGGAGAAAGAAAGAGGTCATTCTCCGAAGCCAGTAGATGGTGATGAATAGTGGCAAGTGTCGCCAGGCGTTCGGGCATGTTATCTCGTTGAACAAAATCCCAACCAGCCAGTAATAATTCATCTCTGGCAGCGAGCAGGCTAACGGCTGTAGCCATTTGATCTGCCTCAAAGGAGGCCCGGTAAAAAGCGGCTGGTGTTTTAGAGAGTTGAAAAGCAAGCGCCTGGCGAAATTGTTCAATCCGCAAATGTTCATTATCCGCTTGATGGCCGCCTAATCCTAAGAAAATTTCGAGTATCCCCAGGAGCTTATGCGGACCGGCAATGAAAATACCCCCAGAGTAATCTGGAAGCTGAAGATAATAATGGTCATCAAGTTGGAGACCGAAATGCAGCGTCAGGGACATGTTTAGGTTTTAGTATAGTGATCGGTGGGTAAAGATAAAATTTATGTGTAATAAAATGACCGATAGCTCCCGAATTATCCCTGCTAACAAAGTCGGAATAGTTTATTAACCCTTCCCCTTACAACACGTCAATTTTTATACTTTCAGAAAAAATAATCTTAAAAAAGTGATTGTTTTTTTATTCAAATTAGTAACTTCTGCCTGATTTGCAGGTACATACAAAAAAAGAAAAACCGATGAGACACGAAAAAATGTTTTTTTTATTCCTGAGTATATTCATGTTTTTGGCTTTTGTTCCGACCACACAAGCTGTTGTCCAGGTTGAAGGAACAACACAAAAAGCCTTGACAAAGAAACAAGAAAAACGGATAGATAAGCTCAAGGCGAAACTCAAAAAGAAGATAGAGCGAAAAAAGGAAAAAGCAAGAAAAGAAGGTAAGCTGGTGGACGATGTAATGGACAGCGATTATTTTGTTTGGGGCTTGATCGCTTTAGGAGGAGGGCTCATTCTGGCTTTGCTGGCAGGGCTGTTAGGAATAAGTTTTTTCGGATTCATTGCTGCATTGGTAGCAGTTGGAGGAATTGTCTTAATTATCCTGGGAGTTTTGGAAGTGACCTAAACAACTTCTCTAATAAATAAAAGAGGATGAATGAGGTTTTATAGAACAACATTCATCCTCTCCCAGACCAACAAATCAACCGCCGGTCTCTTGGCGGAGTTGTTTAATTTGGCTTTCCCAAAGCTGGCGTTGGTCTTCCACCTCATCTTCATCACAGTAATCCGTAATGGTAAGGACAGTTTCGCCGGTAACCGGAGAGCGCTCCATCACAAACTCGAGGTACTCTTCGTCGTCTGTGTCATCCCAATGGAAGCGTACGCGCTCGTCTTCGATATCGTCCAACATTTCGGCAACTTCTTCAGAGCCATCCCAGCTAAACGTATAAACTTCTCCTTGAATATCAACGCTATCACAAAACCAGCGGATCAGGCAATTTGGAGTAGTAATAAATTTATATAAAATGGCAGGAGAAGCCCTAAAGATAAACTCCGATTGAAAAGATACTCGCTGCATACTAAAATTTTTGTGGTTAACAGATGAACTCAGGCACCTTGAGTTCTAGCTGTTTGATTTTTCTAAAAATGAGGTTACCCAAGGGACCATAAGCTTTCATAAATCGTATATACCTCATTACCAAATAGATACGTCAAAAAAAGTGTTAAGGTTCCCCGCAATAAAAAATAAATAAATGATTTTTCCAAATTATTGAACTAATTTCGAAAAAATAGCATTTACTCCTACGTACTCCGGCATT
>CBDUIU010000284.1:0-5912 GCA_965367335.1 uncultured Saprospiraceae bacterium | reverse complement strand
TACAGACAATTTTATTTAACTCTACCCAATAATAATATCCGTTTCAAAGTATCGGGTAATTATTTACTTAAGATCTATGAAGATACCAATGAACGCAAATTAGCGCTTGTCCGCCGTTTTATGGTAACAGAATCGGTGATGGCTATAACCCCCAGGTTCCGAGCCAGGCCCACTAACGGCCAATGGAAAAGTGACCAGGAATTTGAATTTGAAGTGGATCACAAGGGCATAAATGTGATCAATCCGATTACTGATATTAAAGCAAGCGTTTTACAAAATAATCGCTGGGATAATGCTTTGATTGCAATATCTCCTAACATGATAAGAAGCGAGAGTGTCTTATTTAACAAACAAGGGGATTTTATATTCCCCGGGGGTAAAGAGTTTCGGCGACTTGACTTGCGATCATTAAAATATGGCTCAGGAAAAATTGGTGAAATTATCGAACTAAATGATGGGTATGAGGTCTATCTTAAGCCCGAAAAAAAACGGGCATATGGCTCATATTTTACCAGGCAAGATATCAATGGAAAATACATAATTGAAAACCTTGATAATCGGTCTGGTGGTGGCGTCATTGCCTTTGATCTAGGGGGCCAGCAAGAATATACTCCGGAAGGTGACGCCTACGTCGATCTCTCAAACGCACTTCCCCGATATTTAGATTTTGTTCGGTCAACAGATACTTCCAGCTCCTTTAATCCGTATCAAAGCCAGGATCAATACAATAACAGCAGAATTCAGGAAAACAATCAACTTCGAGGAGACTATGCCGATGTCTATTTTTTCTTAAAATCTCCGACCGAGTTTGAAGACCAGGATATTTATCTTTTTGGTGGCTTTTCCGATTGGCTGCTATTAGATGGTTATAAGATGAGCTATATTGAAAAATACAAAGCTTATGAAGGGCGGGCTTTTCTTAAGCAAGGGTATTATGAGTACTATTATGCAACCGTTCCTAAGGGAACTAATAAAGTCAGTATTGATGATACTGAAGGTAGTCATTACGAAACAGAAAATGAGTATACGGTACTCGTATATTATCGCCCCTTTGGCCAGCGATATGATCGTTTGGTGGCCACGAGAACGTTTAGTAATCGAGATCAATAAACCACCCCTTCCCTCCTATCGATTCCAGAAATACTGGATAAAAACATTAGCACCAATGCGATTTTCTGCATTGAACAAGTCTTGTTGCAATTCTTGATGCCCAAAAGAGAAGATTCCTTCGACCGCAACATTGGGTGCGATAAACCAATCTGCTCCAACTCCGATATTAAATGCTATTGAAGTGTCATCAAAGTCACCAACACTGAAGTATTGAATGCCTGTAGCAATAGTTCCAAAAAAACTTGCTGTTTCTGTATTGCCCGCTAATGGTTTAAAATAATATCTAGCTTCAGGTATAAGGCCGAATGTAAATACATCATCCGTAAAATTACCACTTGTAAAACTAAGCCTTAACGCACCTCCCAGTCCAACTTGATCCGAGATTAGATACAACGCTTTGGGATTAACCAGAAATGATGTGCGATTAACACTACTATTACCTAGTTCGTAAAATTCATAGACAAGGCCCCCATTGGTTCCTCCTATTAATAAAAACCCAGAACTTACTCCGCTTGAACCTTCAGCATCTTCCTGACTTCCTCCTAAAAAAGCTTTTAAGTCAGCCGTAATACCAATTGTTGATTTGTTTACAAAATCATCGTCTAAGAAATTATAGCCTAACCTAGATTGAAATGCAACGTTTTCGTTCAAAAACGAAAGCCCCCCAACACCTAGGCCCAGGAAAAAATCTGTATCATTTTCAGCATCTCCAAAGCCTCCTATTAAACCTGCCTCAACAAAAGCAAAGAACTTTAGCCCACTACTTGTCGGATTGAAATAATAATTTACCATTGGCGCAAACTCATAAAAGCCACCATTTGTCCCATCATTCGCAAAAAATGTAATTCCAGTTCTACCTCCAATCTCCAAGCCATCAGCAACCATCCAGGTTTTAGCAGGTTTTACATAGAATTGGAACAACTCATCATTATTTTCAAATAAAAAGTTGAGGCCAGCACTTCCACCAAGTGTAGTGTTCCCTTTTTCCAGCTGGGCAGAAATACCAAGAGGTAAAAGGCAGCAGAGTGCTATCAAGAGTTGTTTAGTTGTTATCATTGTATTTTGCTTTAGGTAATAATGTAAATATTATTCTTTTCAAAATTAGCCTTTTTTCTATTTTTATCCATAAATCGCAACCTTTAATATAAAAATTGAGTCCTTTCACCATAGCTTTATTACTATTGTGTTCACAAACGGTTGTCCAGGCTCTATTCAACAACCACACTTAAACATTCTACTCATGTTACGTCATTTGATTTGTCTTTTATTACTCTGCTTTGTTTTCTCCAGCCAGGCTCAAGAAATTTGGTCTTTGGAGAAATGCATACAGAAAGCTCAAGAAAATAGCATAGATGCTCAACAAGCCTTGATTGGAGTCAAACAATCTGAATTAACTGAAAAGCAAAACAAGCTTTCTCGTTTACCAAATTTGAACGCAAGCTCTACCGGTCAATATAACTTCGGTCGAAATATTGATTTTACGACCAATACATTTAGGACCGAAAGTGCTTTTTTCAATAGTTGGAGTCTAAGCACCAATATTCCTTTATATACTGGAGGCGCCATCCATAACTCTGTTAAGCAAAGTCAGTTTGATCGGGAAGCAGCAGAAGCAGACTCAAGAGATATTAATAATATGATTTCGCTTAGTGTAGCAAGGGCTTATTTACAAATTTTATTTGCCGAGGAGCAATTCATAAATGGCCAAAATCGTCTACTGCAAAATCAACAGCAACTGAATCAAACGGAAAGGCTTATCGAGGCTGGTGTCCGTCCAGCTAATGACAGACTTGATCTGGAAGCACAAATTGCTCGAAGTGAACAAAGCTTAATTAGTTTGGAAAATGATGTACAAATTGCTTACCTCAATTTAAAACAATTAATGCAACTCCCTCTTGAGATGGATATTCGGATTGAACGCCCTGACATCCTCATTCAAGAAGATGCTTTCCCTGAAAATTCAAGTCTTGAGCAAGTATACACAGCCGCACTTTCATCCCAGCCAAGTATTAAAGCTGGCGAACTGCGTATGCGTTCTGCCGAATTGGGAGTGGACATTGCAAAAGCAAATATGTTACCTACATTAACGGCTTTTGGAAGTTTATCCAGCAACTTCTCCAGTGAAGGTTTAGATTTTACAAAACCTGACCGATCCGATGTTCAACTGATCCCAACTCCCGAGCAACCTGTTATTATCAATGGAACTGATGCCCAATTTTCTTTCATCCAGGAAGTTGGGGAAAAATTCCCCAAAGCAGGATACTTTACTCAATTAGATGATAACTTTGGCCAAGGTTTCGGTTTAAGCCTGAGCATTCCAATTTACAATCGCGGGCGCAATTCAATTTTAGTAGAACGAGCACGGCTTGATATTATCAATACGGAACTGAGTAATAAGCGTGTTAAACAACAATTGAAGGCAGATATCCAGCGGGCAATTGCTGATGCTCAAACTGGTAAAAAAGCCTATGAGGCTAATGTCAAAACTGTTAACTCCCTACGAATTGCATATGAAAATGCTGAAAAGCGGTTTAACCTAGGAGTCATCAATAGCTTTGAACTCACTACTGCTAAAAATAACCTAGACCAAGCAGAAGTAGATCTAATTGTCGCGAAATACGACTATCTTTTTAAGCTTAAAATTGTCGATTTTTACGAAGGTAGGGTCATCACCTTGGATTAATTATTAATTATCACCTTATAATGGCAAAACGAAACAATCGAAATTACTTAATCATCGGGCTTGGCATACTTCTCATTGCCCTCATCACTGCAGCGGTCATTAAAGGCCAAAGTCGAACTAAGGGGATGAAAGTCAGCGCTGAAACAGTGGAAAAAAGAACTATTAGTGAGATAGTAGCGGCCAGTGGTAAAGTCTTCCCAGCCACAGAAATAAAAATCAGTTCAGATGTTTCCGGACAAATTGTTGAGCTTCTGGTTATGGAAGGAGATTCAGTAAAAGCTGGTCAAGTACTAGCTCGTATTGACCCTGATGCATACGAGTCTCAGGTTGAGCGTGGTATTGCCAGTGTCAATAATGCAAAAGCCAATTTGGCTAATTCCCGAGCGAATACCAACCGGTTTATAGCATCACTAAACCAGGCAGAGGCTCAGCGTGAACAAATTGAAGCTCAACTCGCCAACACTAGAGCAGTGCATCAAAGAAATATAAAATTGCACAAAGATGGTGTAATATCGGACCAGGATTTTGACGCTTCCATCTCCAACTTGAACAACCTTCAAGCTAATCTAAAGGCAAGTACTGCAGCAGTCAAAGCTGCCGAGGCCAACCTTGCGGCTGCCCGTGAACAGGTAAACGCTTCAGAATATACAGTACAATCCAACCAGGCAGCACTAAAGGAATTACGAACGAGCCTTCGCCGAACGACTATCTATGCACCTACCAATGCTGTTGTCTCACAACTCAATATAGAGCAAGGGGAACGCGTGGTAGGAACTGCACAAATGACCGGTACGGAGATGATGCGTTTGGCAAACCTTGATGCAATTGAAATTCAGGTGGATGTAAGTGAAAACGATGTATTGCGTGTAAGCCTGGGGGATGAAACTAAAATTGAAGTGGATGCCTATCAGGATCGTATTTTCACTGGCCATGTCACTCAGGTAGCAAATGCGGCAACCGGTGCATCAACCGCTGCACTTACTTCAGATCAAGTAGTTAATTTTGTAGTTAAAATATTAATTGATCCAAAGTCTTACAACGAACTTATTCAGCCAGGCAAACCCTTTCCATTCCGCCCTGGTATGTCAGGTTCCGTCGAGATCAATACGGAAACAAAGGCTGATATCTTAGCTGTGCCAATTCAAGCGGTTACTGTCCGGGAAAAAGATGAGAAGAAAAAAGAAAAGAAGGTGAAGGTAAATGATGAAAAAGAAGTCTCAAAAATTGGAGAGGATGATGTGCGTGAAGTCGTTTTCTTAGTTAGTGGAGATACCGCAAAAATGGTGGAAGTTAAAATCGGCATTCAGGATGATAGTTATATAGAAATCCTGTCTGGCATATCAGTTGGTGATGAAGTGATTACCGGACCATACGCCACAGTTTCCCGTAAATTAAAATCGGGAAAAGAAATTACTGTAGTAGATGAAGATGAGCTATACGGAAGAAAATCAGAAGATACAGAGGAAGAAGATTAAAACTTCTGCCTAATATAAACTGTTAAGAAAACAGCCGCGATAGAATCATCTGTCGTGGCTGTTTTCCTTTTGACTTTATGTGTTCGTTTTAACTTCGAACAAACAAATGATAAAATACAGACATGACTTCAACTGCACTCATTGTTTTTATAAAAAACCCAGAATTAGGCAAAGCTAAAACCAGACTCGCGAAAACCGTTGGAAAAAAGCAAGCCCTCCGCATCTACCAGGCACTTTTGGACCACACACGTCAACAATGTATTCGCGTAGATTGTGATCGCTATATTTTTTACAGTCGTTTTATTGATAATTCAGATAATTGGTCCACCGAGTATTTTCATAAAAGGCTTCAATCCGGTAATCATCTAGGAGAACGTATGACCCAGGCTTTTAAAGAAATTCTCGCTAATCACGAACGCGCTATTATAATCGGTAGCGACTGTGCTTCACTGACCAGTACAATCATTCAGGATGCAATTAAGCAACTTGCTCAGCATGACTTCGTCATCGGTCCTGCCAGAGATGGTGGTTATTATCTTTTAGGAATGAAGGAAACGCTCAAGCCCGAGGTCTTTGAAAACATTGAATGGAGCACTGACCAGGTATTTCCAACAACAATTGCACGAATTGAAAGCCTTCGGGCA
>CBDUIU010000283.1:0-5933 GCA_965367335.1 uncultured Saprospiraceae bacterium | reverse complement strand
AGAACAGATAAAAACTATTGCCTCTATCAATAGCCCTACCAGTAAATTAGATGACATGATTATCAATATTTCTCAGTTCAATATGAATCTGGGGAATAACCCATTTGCTGGTAATCTGTTGTTGAAAACACCCATTTCAAATCCAAATATTGACACCAAAATTAATGGAATCATTGAGTTAGCAGACCTGGCCCAGGCTTTTCCTATGGAAGGTGTCAAACAGTTGGATGGTAAGATCACCGCAGATGTTAAGATGAGAACCTCTATGGCTGCTATTGACCGGCAGGATTATGAATCAATCGATATGTCTGGCCAGATGCGGATCGAAGATTTTGATTATGAGGCGGAAGGCATGCCGCTTGTTGCCATTAGTGACCTACAAATGCAATTCACTCCAAAACAAGTGAATGTGCCTAATTTTACGGCTAAACTCGGGAACTCTGACTTACAAGCCAATGGGCATATTGACAATATCCTCGCTTATTTTTCTCCGGAAAAAACCATGACAGGAGATTTTAAATTGGCGTCAAAGTACTTTGATGCGAACCAATGGATTCCTACGGAAGAATCGACTAGTGCTCAGGTGGTAGACACCAGTACAGTTGTTGCCAAACCTTTTGATCGATTTAAATTTGACCTGGATGCCTCCGTTGGTAAAATTGACTACGATATCTATGAATTGGTCAACACCAGTTTTGCTGGACTCGTTACTCCAGCGGTTGTTCGTATCAAGCAGTTCCAGACGAATATCGGGAAAAGCGACTTTGCAGCTACCGGAACGATTAATAATGTGTTTAACTATTTGTATGAAAACGAAGTACTGACGGGTAAGCTGGATTTTCGTTCAGGGAATTTTGACCTCAACCAGTTTATGGAACCACAACCTGCTACTTCCGGTCAGGCGAGAAATACGGCTAATACGTCGGAAGAATTAGAGCCGGTCGTTATTCCTGAAAAAATTAAACTGGATATTGACGCTTCGATTAATCAACTGCAATATTCAAATATTACCCTGAAGAACGTCAATGGTAAAGTAAAAGTAGCTGACCAGGCCGTGAAGATGGAAAATTGTGAAACACGTGTATTTGGAGGAACGATGATCGTTGATGGAGGATACGATACAAAGAATCCCGAAGAACCTTTATTTAATTTGGAGTATGGGTTAAAAAGCATGGAGTTTAATAAAGCTTTTGAGAAGGTGAATACCTTTCAGACATTAGCCCCCATTGCAAAATTTATCGAAGGTCAATTTGACTCCAAATTCAAGATAGACGGAAAACTGGGAAAAGACCTCATGCCCAAACTTGAAAGCCTTAACATTGATGGCTTCATGCAAACGGTCAACGGTGTAATCAATGGTTTTAAACCCCTGGAAGTGCTTAGTGATAAACTCAACTTAAAGGAGCTTAAAAACATCAAGATTAAAAATACTAAAAACTGGTTTCAGGTAAGAGATGGAAAAATGACCGTAAAGCCATTCGACCTGGACTTTCAGGACATCAAGCTGACTATCGCAGGAGAGCACAGTATCAATGTAGCAGATATGAATTATGCGATTCAGGCGCGTATTCCAAGGGAATTATTAGAAAAAAATCAAGTTACTGCAGCGGCAAACAAAGGGCTGGATTTCCTGACTTCTAAAGCTAATGAATTAGGTGTCAATATTAAAGATGCTGAATTCATTAATCTGGCCATCGGCATCACAGGGACGATGCAGGATCCTAAATTTAACATCACGCCTACCGGAGCAGATGGTAAGACTTCTGTGAAAGACATCGTCAGCAACATGGTAGAGGAAAAGAAAAAAGAAGTTGAAACAGAGGTCAAAGATGTGGTGAATACCGCCAAAGAGGAGGCAAAGACTAAAGTGAATACCGCGTTTGAAGACACTAAGAAAGAAAGTAAAAAAGCGCTGGACAGTCTCCTGGTCAACCCTACCGATGGCAATATTAAGGACAAAGCAGATAAAGTATTAAAAGACGGTTTAGATAATTTATTAGGCGGGAAAAAAGATACTACGGCAAATAAAGATAACAAGACGGATACAAAAACAGAGGATAAGCTTAAAGAAGGCGTTGATAAGTTAAAGGACTTGAATCCGTTTAAGAAGAATAAGAAGAATGATTAGTATAGCTTTGTAGGTGGACAAATTTGTTGTTCGTTAAAACTACTTTGCTTGAAGGTCGTCACCGCAAATCGGTAATTAAAAAGGAGAGACTTTTCGTTTAAACGGAAGGTCTCTCCTTTTTTTAGGAAGCGGCAATAATTTAACCTTCCAAAAGGCTAGCTTTCAGACCACTATCGTCCAAACAATCTTTTGGCAATTAATTCCGCCACATCTATTCCATCTTCCTGAAAAATAATTACATCTGCTTCCTCATATGCGCGCGCCCTTTCCTGCAATTTTTTATCGATAAAATCCATCAGTGACGGTTTATCCAGTCCAGCGATTAAGGGCCGTTGACTTGTCTCTTTTTGCAATCTCCTGGCAAGTAAATCCGGAGCAGCGCTCAAATAAATGATCAAACCATTGCGCTTCATCCATTCCAGATTATCAGGCTGACATGGGGTTCCTCCTCCCGTGGCTATTACTAGCTTTTGCCGGCCTTCCAGTTTACGCAAATATTCACTTTCCAGCTTTCGGAAATACGCTTCGCCCTCCTCGGAAAAAATCGTGGAAATACTTCGATGTTCTCCCTCTTCCAGAAATTCATCCAGGTCAATAAAAGCGTAGTCCATTAAACGTGCGAGTCGTTTGCCGGTATAACTTTTACCTGAACCCATAAAGCCGATGAGAAAAATTAACATAAGGCGATTAGGAATGAAAAATGAAGGAAGTTGAACAGGAGTATTTGATTTCACCCAAAATACCGCTCATCATAAATCACCCATAAATACTGGCCGGTCTAATTTTCTGGAAATTGTAAAAGCAGCATTAATTAAACCGACGTGGCTATAGGTTTGAGGAAAATTCCCCCATTGACTTCCCGATTTTTCATGTACATCTTCACTCAATAAACCCAGATGGTTACCATGCTTGAGCAAGCGTTCGAATATCGTAACCGCCTCCTCCACCCGGTCCATGCGAGCCAAAGATTCAACGTACCAAAAAGCACAAATTAAAAAAGTAGACTCTGGTTCACCAAAATCATCCACATGCTTATAACGGTAAAACAAACCGGTTTCCGTACATAATTCGTCCTCAAGTACTTTGAGGTGTTGTTTAGCTTTATCACTTTCAGGATCCAGATAACCCATGTTGATGAGTTGTAATAAGCTCGCATCCAGATTAGGAGAACCTACCGCCTGCGTGTATACCCCTCTCTCCGGATCATAACAAGCTTCAATCATCATACTGGCATCCTCGATTAACTTCCGGGCTTTTTCAGCCATATTTTTATTATCAATGGAATCTGCAATCCGTAAGGCAGCATGTGAACCGGCCCAATGAAACAAAAAAGTATAACAATGTAATTGGGACATTCCTCTAAATTCCCACAAACCATTATCGGGCTCCTGCATCGTCGATTCGATCATATCCAGGCAATGTGTCGTAAGTTGTACAAGCGTAGGATTAGGACCTACGGCATTTAGCCTTCGATCCGTAAAAAGAGGTAAAAGCGTGACGAGTACCTGGCCATACACATCATTCTGGGTATGTTCATAAGCCTGGTTGCCAATGCGCACCGGTGATTCTCCTAAGTAGCCTTTAAGCGGAAGAATCTTTTCCACAGGCTCCCGGTCAATTGAAATTGGGTATAAGGGGTGAAAGCGCTGATCTTCATTCAATACGATATTCTGGATAAATTGCCCATAATCCCGGAGTATCCCGAAATGACTCAGGTCATTTAAAGCCTTAATGGTATAGTGGGAGTCGCGCATCCAGCAAAAGCGGTAATCCCAATTCCGGGTACTCCCGGGGAACTCCGGCAGGCTCGTTGTGGCTGCGGCAATGATCGCTCCGGTGTCCTGGTACTGATGTAATTTCAATGTTAAAGCAGATCGAATAACGGCGTCCTGGTGAAATTGCTCGGTAGAAGTATTCCGCACCCATTTTCGCCAGTAAGCAATGGTTTCGTTCAGAAAAGAATTTGCCGTAGACTCCAGGGGGCCTTCTAAAGGAACACCCCAGGTAAGAATAAGGTATTTAGGTTCATTGAGAATAAAGGCTTGCCGATTGTCAACAAAATTAAGGGCAACGTTTGTGGTCAGCCGGACTTCTGCATCTAAACCCATATAACGAATATGGTTGCTACCAAAGACTTTGCTAGCCTCAATCTCACCGTAGTTCCCTTTTGGCTCACAAGTCACCCGAACCCTGGGGGTACCTTCCAACGGGACAATTTTCCTAACAAACATGAGCGGCTTATAATAACGCTGGTATTGACTAAACCTGGGCGCAAAATCAATCACTTTATACTTGCCATCCTCACAGTCAAATGTTGTTTCTAGTACATTCGTATTATTAATATATTTCTGGGTTGAGGAATAGTTCTCCCATTCAGGTTGAATGGAAAAGGTTCCTCCTTTTTCATCATCTAACAGGTTGCCAAAAACAAAGCTACTATCAAAGCGAGGCCAACAAAGCCATCGTACGTCCGCTTTCGTGTCTACCAGTGCCAAATAAGTGCAGTTTCCAATAATGCCAAAAGGATATTTGTGTTTTTCCATAAAAGGTATCTGTAAAAGTAGCCTAAAGCCGGGTTAAATAATCGAAAAGCAACAACAATGAATGTGGAAGTAATTTGGCTAGGAAAGGGTAAAAATAGAATAAAAGGATAGAAATCTAAAATTCAGGAAAGATTTCCTCTTCGGGCGTGTGCCTTGTTTGAAATATATCATTTCCCAGGTTTTGAACATATTAATATAATTTTATTATATAATAATAAAAAATGCTTCTTATAAATAATCAGTAATCGCCAACTTAAAGCACATACGATTTACGATTGTTACAGATTTTTCCTAAAAAGACGTACTTTTACCCTCTAAATGAGGTCTTTTATGAAAAAGGGAAATCGTACAGGAGTACATAAAAATTCTTTCATGCAAATAACCTTTTGGCTGTGCTTTCTACTCTTTTTTGGTTGTAGTACTGAGCCAGATGGTAAAAGAGTCGAGGAAATTCGACCTGATGCAAATAATAGTATCAAGGATATCATTCGCAATCCTGTATCTGCAGATACACCAATGGATACTATTAATGTAGCCAAGCTGAAATTTGATCAAAAGTCCATTGACTTTGGGGAGGTAAAAGAAGGAAAAGAGGTAAAAGAGGTTTTCACCTTTACCAACACCGGAACCGTACCGTTGCTGATCAATTCAGCTAAATCGACCTGTGGTTGTACCGTCCCTGATTGGCCAAAGACACCCATTGCGCCCGGTGAAAAAGGAGAAATCCAGGTGAAATTTGATACGGATGGAAAACCCAACTACCAAAGCAAGCCGATTACAGTTTATGCAAATACATACCCCAACAAAACCGTTGTCTACTTAAAAGGAAAAGTGACACCAAAAGCTAAGTAACAACCTACATTTTTTTCATCAAATAACATACTATTCGCAAATGGATTATCTTTTATTACAAGCCGCAGGAGGAGGAGGATTTATGGAAGTACTGATGGGTTCATGGCCAATCTTGCTCATGTTCGTCGTTATTTACTTTTTCTTTTTGCGCCCGCAATCTACCCGCCAGAAAGCACAGGATAACTTTATGTCAGAACTTCAGAAAGGTGATGAGGTTGTGACTGCCAGCGGAATTCTTGGGAAAATCAATAAGATTGATGACAAGATTGTTACATTGCAGGTGGATACCAAAACTTTCATCCGCGTAACTAAAAGCGCCATTTCTAAAGAAATGACTGAATCTGTTCAGACCAATGACGCAGCTAAAGAAAATAAGGGATGATCTTTCTTCCTTTTTCGCCTCAGATCGA
>CBDUIU010000282.1:0-5957 GCA_965367335.1 uncultured Saprospiraceae bacterium | reverse complement strand
AAAAACGTATTTTCAGACCACTTCATTAATTAATTCGTTATTTCTTTTTCTTAGCCGTCGACTGCTTAATCATAGAGGTGCCTTTTTTGTTACCACCTTTGGGGGCAGTAGCCATTACGGCACTACTGGAAACAGTACGTGATTGTTTCTTTTTCGCTTTAGCAGCCTCAGCATTTTTGCGGGCAGCGGTAGCTCTTTCTTTTTTACTCATTGCCATTTTTAGTTAAATTTAAAAGTGAATTAAAATGAAAGATTATAGATTTATGCTTTGGGTGTTGAGGGAGTGAAATTGCCATTGTGCCATTGCAACTCGCTAAACACCTCTCAGCATCAAGTTAATATTTAAGAAGACTTTGCTTAACAATTTGGTCACCGGGTTGGGCATATTTTTTTTCAATTTTTTTTCTTTTTTAAAAAAACCTGAAATTGATATGCTTCCTAGTCCATTTTGAGAATCATTTCGACCCGACGTCCGAAAGCTGGATCACTTAGCGCGTCTTCTCCACGGTAATCCAGGTAAATCCGATTCAAGGGTACGCCGTATTGTAGCAAAGCCTGCTTGACTGACTCTGCTCGTTTTTTCGACAGCAAAAGATTTCTAGCTGCATCTCCACTTGGGTCGGTATAAGCTTCCAGGACCACATATAGTTGATCATATTGTAATATCAACTGGACGATGGAATTTATCTGGGCATAAGACTCAACAGGCAGCTTCGAGGATCCTATCTTAAAAAAAACGATTTGCTTCTCTCGCCCTTTGATCATGTCCCTTACGTTTACCGATTTTACCACAGGAGCCTCAATGATCACCTTGGTCGTATCCGGTGCCGGGGGCTTTACTTCTCTGTTTGCCTTTAGTGCCAGCTGAAGGGCAATAATTTGCTGCCTAAGGGTGTCCATTTCTCCTTTGTTTTTATCTACAGGCGGCGTCACTACCTGCTTAGCTGTCGTATCAGGCCGCGCCATACTGGCTTTTAGCTCAGCTATTTCCTTTTTCAAGGCTATGAGTTCGCTGTTGCTCGTCGTATCTTTTGGTGCTACAACTACTTGCTTTGGCTCGCTTTTAAGAGCGGCAATGACTTGTTGCTGCAGCAGTAACTGCTTCATGAGTTCCATATTTTGATTCATGCAAGCTACCTCATTTCTCAACTGTTTAATCTCTTTCGTATCCTCTGCTTGTACCGTCACTTCCCTGGGCGTACTAGTTGTTACTTTTGCAGCCTCCACACTACGCCTAAGCGACTCCAGTTCTGCTTGCATTTTCACATATTCGTTATTCCTTTCTTGCTCCGCTTTACTTTGTAATTGATACTGTAAAAGCTGTTGCTTCATTTTTTCCAGTTCCGGATCATTTTTTTGCTGGCTTTGAGCTTCTAATTGAGCAATCTTTTTTTGGAGTTCAACGATTTCTTTTGAAGGTGCAGGAGGTGTTTGTTCCGGAGCAGACACCGCTTGTTTTTCTTCTGTTTGGCGGGGTTGATTGCTCAAGATAGCATCTAACTTTTTTTCCATCTCCGAAAACCGTGAATTGATCATGTCGAGCTCTTTATTATCACTCACTCGCTTAGTGGTCTTAACGGTATCTGTCTGCTGACTCATGCCAGGATTAACAGTAACGGGCGCTACTTCTGTTTGCAGCGTAGTGTCCACCTTAGTCTCGACAAGCTTCTGATCTACGGTTATAGGCTGAAACAGATTGACAGGTTCATCAGCCATTGTATCTTGTTTGTTATTTAATTTAACATCAAGATATTCTTCGTAACTCAAGTCATCAAAATTATTGTCAACGGAGTCTCTTAATAATTCCGTTTTTATAATTTCCCAATCAGCTTCCTCAATGGACGATTCTAAGTCATCTTGCAAGATAACAGATCCAATTTGGTAGAAGGTATCAATGGCCATACTATCAATAACTCCTGTCTGCGCTAACTTTGTAGGTTCATCAACTACTAATACAGAGTCTACTTTTTTCGTCAACACATAGAATACTTGCGTATCAGGAACTGCGGTTATTTCCTCATCGATCGAATCCACAGGGGACACCGAAGCTTCCAGGTACGCTTGTATAGCTTCCCAATTATCGTCAGTATAATCAACATTGTTATCATCCTTTCCGGTGTTATATATATTATCTCCAATTTTTTGAATGGTATCTACATTTGCAGGCTCTGTCAAGGTATCTAATTCAGTTACTACAAAAGCAGAATCCACTTGAATGGTCACTACAAAAATGGCTTGCGTATCAGCTATAACCGGATCGATGGTCACAGGAGTAAACAAAGAAGTATCTGACAAAGCGCCAATACGAATAATAGGAGCTTTAAATGATTGTTTCCTACTTTTATGCAGGCCTTCCCGGTATTGGTAGCCTTCCACCAGTTGGGAAAAGCCAGCCAAAGAAAAGCCTGTTATAAATATTAAAAGAAGCGTTATCCTTTTCATCAAGTCAATCAATTTTTGGTGATGCGTGTTCTTAGTTCTTACTTATCCAACCCAATGGAAAGATTAATTTTAGCACTTAAACCAATAAAAGGTTCGACAAAAACACGTTTTTCAATGCCTGAAACCTGGCCATTTTCCTCTCCTACTTCTTCCAAAAACGCTGCGCCAGCATTGAAGCGCACAAACTGAAATAATTTATAATCCAGGCCAAGGTAAACGGGCCTTTTAATAATTGGTCCAGTTATTTTCTGCTCATCTTCTCCTTCGAAATTATCGGTAAACACACCTACGGTAATGGAGGCATTTCTAAAAAATTTCGGTGCAATGGTACTGGTAGAAAGTGGAAAAGACAGGCCAAGGTAGGGAGAAGTTCCGTAGTTCAGGTTGTCAATATTTCCGCCCAGATAAACCGCGCCGTAACCAGCGTTAATTGAAAAGTAGCCATTCCGTTTTTCAGTTTCTGCATTATCTACATAATAAGTTTGATCAAGGGTATGCCATTTGTCATTGAGTACAAATTGAACCTCTGAAGCGATCATTTTCTTAAGGTCTGCAACCATCTTTTTTCCATATAATTGCTTGGCTTTTTTGACATCTTTTTCATTAACTACTCGGTCTGCTTCCAATAAACTAGCATCTTTTATTTTCTCTATTTGTCCACGTACGATATCTGAAAATCCAGAAAAAGTAGCGTATGTACTGGTGCGATAATTAGACAAACCAATCTCTACAATACTATTTAGGTCATCGACCATGTGTTTGGTTTTTTTAGAGAACTCCAATTTTTTTTCACCTATCGCAAAACTCTGATCCACATAATTATTAAGATTGTTCACTAAGCCTGTATAAAGCTGTTGCTTTTGTCCATTATCCAGGGATTTAAAGTAACGCAGGGCAAAATCATATTCTTTGCCTGCATTCAGTCTATAGTTAATGGGAACTTTATATTGATTACCGACATTTGCAGTTGGTCTTAGCCAGGTATTGCCATACAAAGCCTTTCGGTTATCTTTTCCTTTTGCATTAAAAATCAGTATTTCTACCATACTGACGGAAGAAGGGATTGTACCAACAATAAGTAATTTTTTTTCTGAAGGTAATTCCTCTCCGTTATTCAGCTGATTAAGTTCTTCCTCAAAATTTACAAGAGATAACTGGGCTGTTAGCATCACACAAGTCGCTAAAGTCGAAACAAACAGGATAAATAGTTTTTTCATAAGATATTATTATTTTAAAATCAGTATCTGAGTAAAATAGAATCGAGTCGTTAAGTAGACTCCGAAATTGAAAAATGGTCACAGTTAAAGATCAAAACAGTGATCAATACTGAAATTTTTATTTAATCATCATTACACTTGCAAATACGCATTAGCAGGTGGCATTTGGCAAATGGCAGCAATCTGTTTGCGCGTACGCGACAAACGCATTTTGACTGCACTTTTTGATAAGGCGAATTGTTCCTGCAAGTCCTGAATCGAGTGTGCCCCAAAGTACTTCAGCTGGAGTAAATTCCGGTTCTCTTCATCCAAACCATCAACTGCCACTTTGATCTGATCCATTAGCGCTTCTTTGGCCGTTCTGTCTGACAGAGATTGCCATTCTTCTTCCAGACAATACGAATGATCGCTTTCAACCGGAGTTGTCGTATAGGCCTGTTTACAGTGATCCACTGCATGGTTTTTAGCAATACGGTGAATCCACAAACCCAGTAAAAAGCCATGTTGAAGCGATGATAAATTCTCCATCACCTTGATCATGACATCCTGTGTCAGGTCATTGGCCGTATCCCGGTCTTTAACAACACCCAGGCAGGTATTGTAAATCTTACGCTGATAGCGATGATATACCTCTCCAAACAGGGCGGTATCCTGAGTATCTTTAAACAGATTGACGAGTTGTTCGTCGTTTAAGTCTTTGATGTTTTGCGAAGTCATGTCAGCTATTGATTAATTGTTTAAGCTGACACAAAGATGGGACAGGTTAAGCGCTCGTTTTAGGGTGCTTTTGCGTATTTTTAAAAATCAGTGATTTGCGTAGAACTACGAGAATTGCGTAGATCACTCCACCAAACCATTCCTAATCGCATACTTTACCAAACCCGCTATATTTTTTACTTTTAGTTTTTCCACCAAATTTCGCTTATGGGTATCTACAGTACGGATACTAATAAAAAGCTTTTCGGCAATTTCCGTATTAGAATACTCTTCTACAATGAGTTGAAGTACCTCTACCTCACGCTTGGTCAATGGAATACCTGCTTTTTTCGTTTTAGCTTGTTGTGGTTGGGTTAAGTGTTGGACGATGACAGAAGACACCTGCTGACTATAATAGGTATTCCCCTCGGCCACGGTTCGAATAGCGCGGATCATCTCCTCCTGGCCGGCCTCTTTTAGTAAATAACCAGAAGCTCCGGATTCCAGCATTTTGACAATATAGCCACTTTCAGAATGCATCGACAACACCAAAATCTGAATCTGAGGATAATCTCTCTTCACCAGTCGAGTAGTATCGATGCCGTTCGTGTCTCCCATAGTGATGTCCATCAGAATGATATCCGGCTGAACAGTTTCCAGTTGTAATAATACTTCGCGACCGTCACTGGCTTGCGCAATAACGGTAATGTCATCGACATCTTCCAGAATGGAGACGATGCCATCCCGGAAAACCTTATGGTCATCGGCAATGAGTACCTTAATCATGGTTGATAATTTACGGGGATTTCAATAGCAGCATGCACACCATGCCCGGGCTGAGAGTCCAGGTCAAAATGGCCACCGAGGGCCTGGGTTCGGGTTTGGATGTTACGCAAGCCAATGCCATTGAGGATTAACCTTTCTTTTTCCGAAGGATCAAACCCAAGGCCATCATCTTCTACGGTTAACAGAACGGTATCCGGATGTTTAATGAGCTGGACGTTAATATTTTTGGATTCTGCATATTTAAACGCATTATTCAATAATTCCTGGGTGATGCGAAAAACACCTAAAGCAATTTGTTGATCCAGCTTATCATCTACGCCGGAATGATAAAAGTCTACTTTGACTTTTTCACTTTGATTGGCTTTCTGACAAAGATTTTGTAAGGCTGCCACTAAACCAATATCTTTTAGGGCACTTGGCATCAGCGCATGTGATATGCCGCGGATATCCTGCGCTACTTCCTGAACCAGGCCACTCATAGTTTGAATCTTATTCATTGTTTTATCTGAAGCTTCTTTTTTTAAATCTGATTTCACGGCATCCAGATGTAATTTAATCGTAGACATCACCGGTCCGATGCCGTCATGGATCTCTCTGGCCAAACGTTGACGTTCATTCTCCTGGCCTTCTAACATAGCATTTAGGTTTTCTCTTTCCTGCTCTTTAGCGCGGGTAACATCTTCAATGGAGATGATCATCCCGTTCAGTATCCGTCGTCCGTGAATGGTCAAAAAGCGGCCTTGGAATTCGATAAATTCCAAATCAAATCGTTTTCTTCCTTTGGTTAAACGATTGACGACAATATCTTGTAATTCC
>CBDUIU010000281.1:0-5964 GCA_965367335.1 uncultured Saprospiraceae bacterium | reverse complement strand
CTAACAAAATAATTACCTGGGTATCCCAGCTCGAAACAAAACAGCATTTTCTTTAGCGGAAAATTGATATTGGGCCCCGTTTTTCACAAAAAATATTTCTCCCTTTTTCCGTATAAATACCTCTTGTGCATTCCGAACCTCGACTTCACCTTTTGTTACGATCCACATTTCCGGGCCGTCAACTTTGGCTTTTTGATAGTTGTTCCCATTCTCCAGCACCACCTTACTCAGTTCAAAGTCTGGGGCTGTGGTTGGATATACTTGTTCAAATTCTGACCGGGGCCGACCTTGCAAAATTCGTGGCGTTATGGACTCAAAAACTAAGTGATGTAACAGCTCGGGAACATCAATATGTTTGGGCGTTAGTCCTCCGCGAAACACATTATCTGAATTGGCCATCAGTTCCATATTCACGCCTTCCAAATAGGCATGCGGAACACCTGCATCCTGGAAGATGCCTTGTCCTGTTTTCAGAAAAACTAAATTGAACAAATAAATAGAAAAAATACCTCTGTCAAAATGACCCGCTCTCGTATAATCCTTAAATGCCAGGGATGCCCAATAGTCAGCTTGGTGAGGTCCAAATGCATTATTTTCAAAAGCTGGCAGCAATCGGTTTTGTAGCGGAGCAAGTAGTTTATCTACTTCCGCTTGTGGCATTTCCATAATGTATTTGTAAAGGACAAAGATACTTTTACGCTGAAAATGCGCTTGCAAAGCATGAAATTCCGGGACTTCCTGCAAAACCTTTGTAATACCTTCCATGGACTTAAAACCATGCAATAACCAAAAATCAGTCAAAGCCACCATCACCTCAGGTTTGTGGTTGTCATCCTTATAGTTGCGATGCCCGGCGGATATTGGAACACCCGCTTTATTTTCTTTTTCAAAACCAATTACAGCGGCTGCTTTGGTAGGATGTGCCTGGATAGACAGCATATTTTGTACATCCAATACTTTAAATAAAAAAGGTAAGGTCTTTCCAAACTGCGCTACGGTCTGTTCTCCTAAAAATTCGCGGGGGTCGCTGGCGATCAAGTCAGCCAGACTACGATTCTCCACATCATTTTCTAGTAAGGCTGTCCCACGGGGATGTGTTCCCATCCAAAGTTCTGCGTATTTATCGTTGACGGGTTTTCCCAGTCCTAATAATTCAGGAATAAAATGAGTGCCTCCCCAGGCGTAATGTTGGACAATACCTTTTATAGGATATAATTGTTGCATAAGTTCTAACATTCAAGGTACTTTAAAAGTACTCATTATTTCCGCTGCTATCTCCTGTAATTTATCGGCGGCATGCTGCATTGCATCATCAAGCGATACGGAGCGATTGCGTACAGTATAAACTTTTTCAAGACCCAAACTTTTGGGTATTGGAAAATCCGCATCTCCACAAACTGCAATAACGGGTTTTTTATATTGATTTGCTAATCTGCAGACCCCGCTAATCACTTTTCCCTGCTCGGTTTGCTGATCTAACTTGCCTTCCCCCGTAATGATTAAATCACAGTCTTTTACAAAAGCTTCTAAATTGGTGAGTTCTAAAAAAGTTTGAATGCCGGATACTAACGTCGCTCCCAGGAAAGCGATTGCACCTCCCCCTACTCCACCCGCTGCACCTGCGCCTTCAATTTGGGATATGTCCGGAAAATCATGAACGATGAGTTGTTGTGCTAAATTTTTCAAGCCTTTGTCTAATAACAAGATAGCTGCATCATTTGCTCCTTTCTGGGCGGCATAGACATAAGCGGCGCCATTTACTCCTGAGAAAGGATTGTTGACATCACAAATGACTTTGACGGATACGGCTGCGGGGTGGATAACACTTGAGCTGCTGTCAATTTTATTGATCTGCGCCAGGTTTTTACCGATGGGTGCCAAGGGATGACCAAAGGCATCGTAAAACTGATAGCCTAAAGCCTGAGCGATCCCTATACCGCCATCGTTGGTCGCACTTCCGCCAATAAACAGATAAATTTCCTTGGCTCCTTTCGCCAGCGCGTCTGCAATAAGTTCGCCGGTACCAAAGGTGGTGGTGTATAAGCAATTGCGTTCTTCCGGTTGTAATAACACCAAGCCCGAGGCAGCTGCCAGTTCGATATAAGCCGTTGTATCCAGCATTTTATAGCTAGCTGCAAGGGGTCGACCTAATGGGTCTTGCACCGTTTTTGTGATGGTGCGTAAGTCATAGTAATAATCTAAAACCGCCAGTGAGCCGTCACCACCATCCGCCATTGGCTGTAGTTTGATCCGGGTATTTGGATTGCTTTTCCGAATACCCCGGGCCAGAGATTCCGCTACCTTCAAAGCGGAAAGGGACCCTTTGAATTTGTCAGGAGCGATTAAAATGTTGGGCGCACTTTTCATCTAAAAAAGAAATTCGGTGATTTGCTATTCATTGAAATTGTCAAAAGGCAAAGCCTTTACTTTGTGTCCTTTGCGTCTCGAGTGAATCCTATGTTTCTATGATCCTATTGTGGTTAAAATTTATTTACCAATACTTGAATATTTCACTTCAAAAGACACATCAATACAAAACAAACAAGCACTTACATCCTATCTCGTTCAAAAACGATGGACACCTTCATTATCCAAAAATCGTCGGAATCAGATAGGAAAAAGCTAAAATAGCAAAGAAAAAACCGATTAAAATCAGAGGCTCTTTGGTAAGGAAATCACTCCTTTTTAACTCATACCCAAAGTCCGGCCGGAAGTTATTTTCCTCCTTTTTCAAAGCTGAAACCAGGTAGGCTACGACGACAGTAATAAAGAAGCCGGTAAAGTTGAGCCACATCCAGAATATAGAAACGCCCGGATCGAATCCAAGAATACCTTGCATTGTTTTGGAAAAAATTAAATTGATGATTACCGCAAGGATGATACCGGCCTTGATACCATGTCGGTTCACTTTTTTTGAAAAAATAGCCAATACAAAAGTAGCTAAAACGGGCCCGTAAAAAACGGAACCGATGGCGTTGATGATTTCAATAACAGGACTATCGCTACCACCAAAAAGGAAGGCAGCTCCAATACAAACGCCACCCCAAAATACGACCGCCAGTTTTGAAATCCGCATGTATTTTTCAGTAGATAGTTTGTTTTCGCCCCGATTAAAAAAATCTTCTACGGTTACAGCTGAAAGTGAATTTATGGTTGAACTCAATGAAGACATAGCAGCAGAAAGAATACCGATCAATAATATGCCGATCATGCCGTGTGGTAAATATTTAAGGATAAAAACGGGAATCATTAAGTCGGGCTTTATCCCGCTTTTTGCAAATTCATCAGGAAAATTAGTTCTGGTAACAGTTTCGATTTCTGCTAGAAAGCTAGGGTCAGCAAAAACCAAAGCGCCAACAATCAAGCCCATCACACAATAGACTAAAACGACTGGAAAACGGAGAAGTCCATTTGCTAAAAGTAGTTGACGGGTCGTCTTTTCATTTTTTGCAGAAAGCATGCGTTGTGCCTGCGTTTGATCGCATCCATAATAAGAAGCATACAGGAAAAAACCACCTACGATCATTGGGATCAATCCGTATTCTTCGCCTTCTTTTAAACCGAAATTATAATCAATGACCTGTAATCTTGCCGGATCAAAACCAGCTACCAAACCACCGTTTTCCTGCAAAAAATACCAGCCGTAAAATAAACTGACGATCAAGCCAAAAAAGAGGATCAACATCTGAATGACGTCCCCCCAAACTACAGCCTTCATACCACCTTGCCAGGAATAAATAATGGTGATGACACTTATTAAGAGGATGGTATAAACAAAGTCAATGTTTAAAATAGCTTGCAGGATAAACGCAATGGTGTAAACCATCACCCCTGTTCCGAGTGCACGGCTGATTTGGAAAACGATACTTAATATCAGCCGGGTGGATAAGTCAAAACGCTTTTCGACAAATTCGTAAATACTGACTACTCCTGATCGAAATAGCGGAGGAAGAATGAAAAGCATAATAAAGATCATCGCCAGGGGAACTGCTAATTCAAAGGTCAGCCATTTCATTCCACCATTCAATTTCAAACCGACAAAAGCAGGAGCTGAGATAAAACTAATGGCGGATAATTGAGTGGCCATCGTAGAAAGACTAAGGGGAAACCAACCGAATGAATTGCCCCCTAAAAAATAGTCTTTTGAGTTTTTGTTTTCTTTAAACAGGTAACCAAGAGAAAGAAATCCCACTAAGTATAACACAATAATTGTAAAGTCTAACCAATTCATCCGGAAAGTATTAAGTCGGTAATTGAAGCAGCGGTCCATGCGAATTTAACTTCGCCTTAGCCACCATGAGATAGTGTTACTAAATGTCTTGCGCATCACAATGGCATAGTTTCATTTTAGTATTATTCTTTCAACAAATCCAAAGTACAAGCTGCTGTCCAGGAAAAGTCATTGCCACCATAACCACTTTCCAAACCAGCTACCAGATCCTTTTGTGATTCGAAGTATTCGTAAAATCCAAGCTTGGAGACCAGCTCAATCAAATCAGACTTAACGATCTGTGCAGTCGAATCAAATCCATAGGCTTTTAGGCCATGATAGATCATCCAGTTCATTTGCGGCCAGATGGGACCTCGCCAGTATCGCTTAGAATCAAACAAGTCGCTATCTACATCAAAACTCGGACAAATGTAAAAGTTGCGGTGGTGTAAACTTAGTAGATAATCATTTAGTTTAGCGGCTTGATCGGTATCAGGTATTTCAGCATATAAGGCTGAGAGACCACCAATTTCTTTATGAAGCACCTGGTGTCCTCCACGAAGGTCAAAGACGGTAAAAGTTTCCAAATCCGAATTCCAAAGTTTTTCGATATACCGGGGTTTAGCTTGTTGCTGCCATTCCTCAATTTCAGCAACATCGAATCCAAACCGTTTGCCGATATTGATCAGGCTTTGATTGGATTTGATCAGAACTGCGTTCATCAAGGTATCTTGGATCAGAAAAGGGCTTTCGGCAAAAATCCCCTCCTGGTCATATTTATACTTTTTACCAAGTTCCAGGAGATAAACATACCGATCATACTGATAGGATGTAGGTCGTTCGTCCGCCGAAGCAAGACTGGTATCTCTTCGTTTGTAAGCCGGTAATTCGTCTTTGTTGACAACAATCCTGTCCATCGATCCATCCCAGAGCGGAGAGTTATCCCGGCCGGATTCCCAGGGATGAAAGATGAATGTTAACCCCTCACGTTCGGGATCCCGGTAATGATAAAACCAGCGATGGCTGTTTACAATTTTGGGGAAAATAGATTTTGCAAAGGCCTTCAACTTTTCATTGTCAGGAAACTTGTCTAGCAGATTTTCCAGGATGAACCCATGTACAGCCGGCTGGGTAATACCAGATGTTTTCGGTTTGTCTGGCGCACCAGCATTGACGTTTGCATTCCAAAAATCATAATTTGGAAAGTAGGTTTTTTCATTTTCACTATGGAAAATGATATGCGGAATCATGCCATTCTCCCATTGGCCGGAAAATAAGGATTCTAATTCCTGGATAGCATGGCCCAAGTCAAAATAGCTGTGTCCGATACTGGTGAAACCAGAATCCCAATTCCATTGAAATGGATAAAGGTTACTGGTGGGAATGGTAAAACCATCTTTCCAGTTTTTTTTAAGTATCCGATGAGCTGGTTCCACAAGTTTATCCACAATGATGATATTTTTGTAAGTTTTCCTATCCGTTTTTTTGAAGCCGTAAATTATCAAAAAAAAACAGAAATAATTCTATGAAAAAGTATTGTTTATATTAGGATCCAGGATAGGCAAGTTAAAAATTTTTATTTACCACAATAGGCACCTGGAGGCAATTGGCTCTTGATAAGCAAAAGTACACATAGAAAAGCTTTGCTTTTTGTTTCGATGAGCGAAGCAAAGCTACTTTCCAAATGTACGTTGCCTCAAAGGCAAACGGTTTAAATAAATGCCATCATTGATTTGCTCAAAACCAATAGGAAA
>CBDUIU010000280.1:0-5965 GCA_965367335.1 uncultured Saprospiraceae bacterium | reverse complement strand
GATGATCTCACTAGAAACTTCGGCTAAAAATTCATGTGGTAAACGACTCCATTCTGCTGTCATACCATCCATAGAGTTGACCGCACGAAGCACACAGGTCTTCTCGTAGGTTCGTTCGTCTCCCATAACACCAACGGATTGGATGGGGAGTAAAATTGTAGCAGCCTGCCAAACTTCATTGTACAAGCCATGTTCTTTTAATTTATTGATGTAAATCGCATCTGCTTCTTGCAAAATGGCGACCTTTTCTGGCGTAATATCTCCCAGGATACGGATTCCAAGCCCTGGTCCTGGAAACGGATGACGCCCCAGAATATCTTGAGTAATATCCATTTCCTTACCTACTTTTCTTACTTCATCCTTAAATAACATCCGCAGCGGCTCCACGATCTTTAAATGTAACCGTTCCGGTAAGCCACCGACATTATGATGAGACTTTATTGTTACAGATGGTCCATGTACAGAAACAGATTCAATGACATCCGGGTAGATCGTACCTTGGGCAAGAAAAGTACAATTCTCAAATTTAGCAGCCTCTTCTTCAAACACTTCAATGAACACCCTGCCTATGGCTTTGCGTTTTAGCTCAGGATCTGATATTCCTTCCAAAGCAGCGTAAAACCGATCTTGCGCATCTACGCCTTCAATATTCAAACCCATATGCTGGTATGAATCCAGTACCTGCTCAAATTCATCTTTTCGCAACAGGCCGTTATCTACAAAAAAGCAAAATAGATTTTTTCCTATTGCCCGATGTAACAAGCCTGCCGCTACGGTTGAATCCACTCCGCCGGAAAGCGCCAACAAGACTTGTTCCTCTCCTATTTCCTTTCGCAAACTAGCCACTGTATCTTCCACAAATGCCGCGGGTGTCCAATCTCCTTTACACCCAGCTATATCTATGAGAAAGTTTTTTAACAAGGTGCTACCATCCAAGGTATGGGTTACTTCCGGATGGAACTGTATACCATATACGGGTTTTTCAAAACTACCATTTGAGCGAAAAGCAGCAACCGGAATACTACCTGAAACTGCCAGCAGTTCAAAACCTTCGGGTAAACTAGTAATGGAATCTCCATGTGACATCCATATCTGACTATGATTAGGGATACCTGCCAGGAACGGATCTTCTTTTATCACATCCAACCGGGCTTTTCCATATTCTCTCTTATTCGATGCCGCTACCTGGCCACCATAATAATCAGCGATATACTGAGCACCATAACAAACGCCAAGTACCGGTATTTTACCGACAAATAAATCTAAATTTATTTTGAGTGCATGCTCATCAGTAACGGAGAAGGGGCTTCCGGAAAGTATTACAGCCTTAATCGAGTCGTCTAATTCAGAGACTTTGTTATAAGGAAGAATCTCACTATAAATGTTCAGTTCACGTACTCGCCTGGCTATCAATTGAGTATACTGGGAACCAAAATCTAAAATTAAAATTTTCTCACTCATGTGGCAAAGATAATAGACGTAGGGTAAAAAAGGTAATGTGGGGGAAGATATTGTTTGGAGAGGTTAATTGAAAATGTTCACAATTGATTCAAACCACTTTGATCACCACTGTAGTTATCTCCACTCCTAATCCTTTCTTTATGTCAGATCAATTTATTATATTTACCTGACTTACAGACGATAAACCCGGATCCTACGCCCGTGGGTTCCTACAAATCAAAATGTACTATGAACGTCAAATCCATTCTGGTCCTGTTGGTGACTTTGGGTTGGTTTGTGATGTGCAACTGGTGGTATTGCTGCAAATTAAGGCATGCCTGTGCAGGTTGCGCTCCTACAACTGAAGTTTTGGTACCTCCAGGCCTGGCAGAACGTCCGGAAGGAGCTATTCTTTTTCAACCTTCTAATCCGGCAGCTTCTACTGACGAATCTTTTTCCAAATTTAAAACTGGGATTGTATCGAAAAAAACGGAAGATAACTTATTGGAAATCACAGGTTATTATTACCCTGATGAAGAAAATACAACGAGTTTTGACAATCTGGGACTTGCCAGAGCTGATGCGGCCAGAAAGTTATTTCTCAAGGATATTCCCGAGGAAAGAATTCGACTAAAAGCGAGTCAACGTACTGGCAAAGCCGAAGAAAAAGGTTCCTATTTTAATGCGACTTCTTTCAATTGGATCAAACAGGAAACCAAATCTTCCGAAGTCATTCAATTAGCAGACCGGGCATTTATCTTATTCCCTTCCGGATCTACCAGAAAGGTGGCAGATCCTACCATTGATGATTATTTGGACAAACTGGCAAAACGTGTCAAACAAACCGGGGAAACGGTTGCCTTGACCGGCCATACTGACGATACCGGAGATGCTGCATCCAATCTTAGCCTAGGTAAAGCAAGGGCGCAAGTCATTCAAAATTTTCTAGTGAGTAAAGGGGTGGATCGCAAGCTGATCACTTTAGAATCTAAAGGTGAAACAGAACCCATCGCTTCGAATAATACGGATGAAGGGCGGCATCAAAATCGCCGGGTCGTGGTCCGGATTATTAAAAAGGAGAATTAATGTCTCCATTTTATTTAAACAATAAACAAACCTACTCATGTTGAATTCAATCCTGTTTTTGGAAATATTTTGTGAGGGTTGCACCTTTCCCCTCCTACTTATGCTATTAGGTGCCTGGCTCCTTGGATGGTTGTTTTGGTGGTTAATTAACCGCAATGGTTATATGGAAAAAATCAATAAAGCGGAAGGTGAAGTGACCAACTGGAAAGGTAGAGCGAATGGGCTGGAAGCTGATCTTAGTGCTGCTGCTTACGAAAGAGATAAGTATAAAGGGGAGTTAGCCGCGGCAAAAGCTGCTAAAGGTGATGTAGAAATGGCTTTGCGCGTTTGCAAAGAATCTTTGGCAAATGCTGAAGCGGCTTCTAAGTCGGGTGGTAAAACCGGCTCTGGTGATGCTACCTCCTTTGTTTCCGGTGCAGTGGCTGGTGGGATGGCCAACAAATTTGCCGCTTCCCCTGACCCCGAGGCTAGCTCGCGTAAGGCCCCTGCCCGAAATACCGGTGAAGGGATGAACTTCGCTGCTGCTTTCTCCGATGATAATAATCTTCAGGTCGTTGAGGGCATCGGACCTAAGATCGAAGGACTATTAAAAAAGGGTGGTATTAACTCATGGTCATTGTTAGCTGCGGCATCAACAGATCGATTAAAAGGTATCCTGGAAAGTGCGGGTTCCCGATATCGGGTTCACGATCCATCAACCTGGGCAGAACAAGCAGCCCTGGCCGCGAAAGGAGAATGGAATAAACTTCGCGATTATCAGGCCTTCCTCGGGGGTGGAAAAGCAGATGGTTCCAAAGGTGGAGGTCAGGCGAAAGTTGAAAAACTAGCCGCTAAAATTTTCGGATTTTCAGGGGCTAAATCAGATGATTTAAAAATCGTTGAAGGTATCGGACCCAAGATCGAAGGTTTACTTAAAAATGCAGGGATCAATGATTGGTCAGCTTTGGCTGGAGCTACAGTGGACCAAATCCAGGGTATCCTCAATGCCGCAGGTGACCGTTACAAATTAGCCACGCCGGATAGCTGGCCACGCCAGGCAGAATTAGCCCATCAGGGTAAATGGGATGAGCTGAAGGAATATCAAGATTTTTTGCAAGGCGGCAGATAAGCCCCTGATAGTCCCTAGTATCACAATTACTTATATCTATGAAATAGATTTCTGTATAACCTCAGCGTCGTCCGTACCTTTTGCGGACGACGTTTTTAATTATAAGATCAATAGCTGTGCTGTAATACTTAATAATTTTTCTCCACCCTTATCTTATGAAACCTTATTATCGATTGGCACAATTAGATGATGGCCCAGCTATCGCAATGCTACACGCGAAGAGTTGGCAACTTCATTACCGCAATAGTTTAGAGGATCATTACCTGGACGGCCCTGTAATAGCAGATCGCTTTGCTGTGTGGGAGCAGCGCTTAAGTGAGCCGCCTGAGAATCAGTGGGTCATGACAGCCTGGTATGAGTCGAAGCTAATTGGTTTTATTTGTCTATACCTGGATGATCATCCTCGCTATGGCGCCTTATTAGACAACTTACATGTTGAGATCGACGCGCAAGGAAAAGGTATTGGAAAAGCATTGTTAAACAAAGGTTGGGCACAGGTAAAACGTACGCAAAAAGCAGGCAATATGTACTTGTGGGTGTTGGATAAAAACGTCAGCGCTCAACGGTTTTATGAGCGAATGAAAGGCGTACAAAAAGATGCTAAGATCTTCGATAATCCGGGAGGGGGAACTTCCGTGGCAATTAGATATGTTTTCGAGCCTTAGTTCAATTCTAAATTAGTATCCTTTGATCTTCCCTACTTATTCCATCAATCCTCTCCCTTCTTTTTTAATTTTACCATCTTTTTCAAGCTGTTTCATCAGGCGATCCAGGACACCATTGATAAAATCTTTGGATTTATCCGTGCTGTAATTTTTAGCAATTTCTACAAACTCATTTAGGGTCACCTTCGTCGGAACTGTTGGAAAAACCATAAACTCGGTTATCGCCATTTTTATAAGGATCATGTCGAGAATTGCAACACGATCCGCATCCCAGTTTTTCAAGGTTGGTTCAATGTGACTTAGCAGCATATCATTTTCTTCAATGACATGACGTAGCATAACTTCACCAAAATCTTTTGCGGTTTCTTCTGCAGGTTTGTATTTGAGATAAAAATCTTCTTCAGCGGGAAGTGCCTTCAAGGTTTTCTTAAAGCTACCAATGATGATGGATTTTTCATCACTCCAACCATGAAAACGATCCTCAATGATCTCCGTGTAAGTTTCGTCAGCTAATAAATGTTTGAAGAGCTTTAACAATATATTGAGGTGATCCTCTGCGGTAGAATTTGGTTGTTTAATATAAGCCCGATAATCATCTGTCTTTGCAAAGTTCGTATATAACTTCCTCACCAGGTCCTTATCGATAATCGAAGGAAACTGATGTTTGGCAAATAACACATCCAACTTGGTATTAACGACCAAAGACTGAATGAGCTCATTCTCAAATAATTTAGGTGTGAAATTTTTATCTTCTTCGGAAGGAATATGCTTACCTGCCCGTCGCTTCACATCTTCTTTGACGTAGGATACGACCTCAAGAAAATAAGCAAGGTTGAATAAATAAAGTGCAAAGGATTCATCAATACATACTTTGTACCGTTTGAGCATGTCCTGGAGTGTCAACTCCGGATCGCGACTCTGGGCATAGAGCATCTGCATAACTTTTATGCGGATATTTCTTCTACTGAGCATATTTCAAATTCTTGCAGCCAATTGATTGCTGTGGTTAAATGTTTGAGCTGGTCAACTTAATGGCCAACGGGCTGCAAATTAAGGCAAATATTTGAATTGTAGGTTGTTTTTCAGGAAAAAGCCTTGGCAATCATCAGATTGCTATTTAGGATCGCTTCGGGGTAGGCTATTTTTTGACAGAAAGGCTAAAAGCTGTGTTCGTCGTAACGTGGATTAAGTGTATCACTTATTACTTCACGATGAACACAGCTTTTAGTAACCTGGTTTTCCTTAGAGACAAAAATATGAGGCAGTGCTATTGGAATTCAACAAGATCTTCCCGAATTTTCCGATACCATCCCTCCTTACAGCCCCAACGCTGCTTTTACTTCAGCAAACTCTGGTAACTTTTTATAATGCCATTTATCTACTATTTTTCCATCCTTCCAAATGACAATTCCCGGATTAGAGCGAACAATTGTTTTGAGCAAAATATCATCTGCTTCGTAAAATGGATAAGCAGATTGGCTGGCATGGCGGAAATCATCAATCATCGCCTCCCCTGCTCCACCGGCTACTCCATATATTCTCATACCTGCTTTTTCCGCAGCTTCCACAAAAGGATTGACAGTTTCTTCATAGACTTTTATATAGTCCGGTTTAAATACATATTTGCGTTTGGTCACTTGTTTTTCCTCAATTTTTGCTACCCTGT
>CBDUIU010000279.1:0-5980 GCA_965367335.1 uncultured Saprospiraceae bacterium | reverse complement strand
AAGAAGGCAACCCACAACCCACAACCTCTACACGAAAGAAGGCAACCCACAACCCCTTACCCCTCCGCCATATGCTCTTCTCCTAACACCCGCCGGGCTAATCGCCCAAGCGTAAGTCCTTGAACAACAATACTAAAGATGACTACTATATACGTCATAATTAAAAGAGGGTTGCGATCCATTGATTGGGTCAGTGTCAGCGCCAGTGCAATGGAGATGCCACCACGCAAGCCCCCCCAGGTCATCATCAGGTTGGTTTTAGGAATGAATTGCAGCTTTTTTTTGTAAAAATAGATGGGGATACTCAAGGAAATGTATCTAGCCAAGAGGATAATTGGGATAGCGACGATTCCAGCAAAGATAAAAGCTTGTTCGAAGGGTAAAATCAGGATTTCCAGGCCGATTAAAACAAATAAAATACCGTTGAGTAGGGCATCTCCGGTTTCCCAAAATTTATAAACATATAACCGGCTACGACAACAGCTAAGGGGCCAGAAAAATGTAATTGCTGAGCCAACATATAGCCACCCATCACGATGGCCAGAGTAATAAGCACTTCTACGCTGTAATCATCCACTGTTTTCATCAGTCGGTAGGCTACCCACCCCATGGCCAGCCCCAAAGCAATACCACCGCCGACTTCTTCCAAAAATAAAAAGCCAATCTCTCCTATTGTCACATGATCTATACCCACCTCAGCAATAGCAAAGATGGTTAGAAAAACGACCACGCCTATACCATCATTAAAGAGCGATTCACCGACAATCTTAGTCTCTAGTTTCTTCGGTACCCCCACTTGTTTTAAAATTCCCAACACCGCAATTGGATCAGTAGGTGAGATGAGCGCTCCAAAAAGTAAACAATGGATGAAACTAATGTCAAGTCCAAATAAGGGTAATAGGTAGTACATTATGCCACCTATTAAAAACGTTGAGGTCAGAACACCAATAGTAGCAAAAGCCAGGATAGGTCCGCGTTGCACTTTGAGCTGATCAAAGTTAGTATGCAGGGCTCCGGCGAACAGGAGAAAACTGAGCATGACCTCCAACAAAACAGTGCTAAAGTCAATTTCTGAGATCAGCGTTTTGAGGGGATTGGTCAGTCCACTATCCACCCAGCCGAGAATTGTTAGCACTACACTCATCGCAATGGTAATGACCATCGCGCCAATCGTATAGGGCAATTTGACAAATCGTTCGTTGATATAGGCGAAGGCTGCTGAGATTACAACCAGAAGGGTGATCACATTGAATAATTCCATGGCGTGAAGATAGGTAGAAAAAGTGTATTTTCGACCTATAGATATCTGGACTTATTTGCTAAATAGCCTAGAAAAAAGGAAAAAAGATCAGATAGAAACACTATTGATTGAAGAAAAAATGTTATATCTCAAATGCTTTACCTTTGAAGCAAAAAACAAACCTAATCATGAAACCAATTTTTGCCAAGTTTTCTCATATGTTACTTGTTCTCTTGATGTTTGCTACCTTCTTCTCACCGCTTTTAGCACAAGTCAAAGCCCCCTCGCCTGGTTCATTGGCTGCAAAGCATCCAGCTGTAAAAATAGCGTTTCCATCAACAGACGGATTAATGGTGACGGGTCATCTTTACGAAGTAGATCCGAATAAGCCTGTCATTTTGCTTTGTCATCAGGCACGCTTCAACAAACAGGAATATGCAGATATTGCCCCAAAGCTCAACCAGCACGGCTATAATTGCCTGGCGATAGATCAACGGTCCGGAGGATTCTTTGCGGACCAGTCCAATGAGACCTGTGAACGGGCGAAACAACAAGGAATTACGGTACTCAGTTACATTCATGCTGAGCCGGATATTATCGCCGCCATCAATTTTCTACATCAGAAATATAACAAAAAAATTACAATCTGGGGTAGTTCCTACTCTTCCAGCCTGGCTTTATTGATAGCCGAATCCAATGATCAGGTGAAGGCGGTCCTTGCGTTTAGTCCGGGGGACTATTTTGGAGATAAAAAGCCAGGCTTGTCTACTGTTATACCCAAACTAACGGTGCCATTCTTCATTACCTCTTCGAAAGAAGAGGCCCCGAAGCTAAAGAGTATTTTATCGGGGGTGACCCTCTCTGCCAGCAAGGTCCATTTTATTCCGGAAGGAGAGGGCATGCACGGTTCAAAAGCATTATGGAATGGGCAACAGAACGCAGGTGAGTATTGGGAAGCGGTACGGGATTTCTTGAGAGAGGTATGCGGAAAGTAATAAGTGTAGATTTAGGATAGATTTATTTTTCCATCAATGTATAATTTCATCAACTCTGGTTGAGAATTGACGTGCAATTTTTTATAGATCTTTTTGATATGAAAGCGCAAGGTATTGATGGAAATGTTCAACTGTGGCGCAATAATCTTGTAACTCTGACCTTCTACTAAAAGCTTCAATACTTCATTTTCTCTTGATGATAAATTGACAGCTTTGTTAGCGACAGGAGCGCTATTGAAATAATTGATCATCCGGCTGGCTATTGCCGGAGATAAAGCGGGAATACCTTGTTGGACCTGGCGCAATAGGTTCTCCAGTTTATCATACGCTGTATCTTTAATCAGGTAGCCACTGGCGCCCGCTCTGAGCGCTCGGAAAATCGTGTCGTTATCATGATGAATACTTAATACAATTGCTTCCAGTTCAGGTTTCTTTTGCTTTAATTTCAAAATAGCATCAATGCCAGAAATCCCTGGTAGTTGAATATCCACCAGAACAATATCAATATCCGTATTGGTAGAAAAGTATTTCAAAAATTGCTCGGCTGAGCTAGCGGACATCACGCAGCTGGTAGAATGAGCGGTGTTCAGGATGTCCACAATTTCATCCCGGGTAATCTGATCGTCTTCGATGATGCCTACCTTAATCATGAGAATAGTTTTACGGTTAAGGTGATTCTAAATTTATTTTCTTGTTCGTGAATATCCAGTATCCCCTTGATCAATTGAGCTCTTTTCTTCATGCTCATCAATCCTAATTGAGCTGAAGCCTGGCTTTTCTTTATTGTTTCAGTATCATTTTCAATCAACAAATTTAAGTGTTTGTCGCTTATCTTGATTTGAATATTTACAAATTTAGGCTGGGTGTGCTTGACAATATTGTTGATGGCTTCTTTATAGATAGAATAGATGTTGTTTTTAATTTCAGCAGAAATTGATCTGCTCCTATCATTATTGGTTACTTTAATTTGCAAAGGTATATCCATGGAAGATAATACATTGCTCGCATGATCTCTCATGTATTCAATCAAATCATCCGTTTTTTCCTTTTCTTTATCCAACGACCAGATCAAGTCATACATATTTGTAATGATATCATCACTAATAGTTTGGATAGATTTTATTTCGGATTGGTCAGTATTCACTTTCCTTCGAAAACGATTGAGAATAATCTTAATGTGGTTAAGTGAACTGCCAATATTGTCATGTAAATCTCTGGCGAGTTGGTTTCTCAACTGGTAATTCTTTTGTGTTTCCTTAAGCTTGTACCGATAAAATAATAAACCTAACAACGCAATTGCTAAAGATAAAGAAATTAGTAACAATCGAAAGAAGAGCCTGGTTTTTTGTTGAGTTACTTCCTCAGCCAACAGTTTTAGTTTCAACTGTTTTACTGCTTCTGCCTGCAGCGCTGCTTCGTGCATCGCTTGTAATTGACCAATTTTACTGGAATGATCTTCTTCTTTGCGTTGTTCCTTGTACTTTATATGTTGGTCTAAGTGATAACTGGATAACTTGAAATCTCCTGTTTGTTGATAACATTTACCGAGGATCTCGTGTAATTTACTATAATATTCCGTAGTGTTGATCTCTTTCAATTTTGCTAAACCCTGCTGTGCAGATTCAATTGCCAGGGTATGTTTTTGCTGGCTGGCATATACCTCTGCTAAAGCAGTAATTAACATGATCTCCCGATCCTTTTCCTTGGAAATTTTGTTTAATTCTAATGCATTTTTATAATGCCTGATGGCTTCTGTGGTGTTACTTTGTAAAAAACTGTTATAACCAAAATTGTATAGTACCAGGCCTTTCCAGTAGACATTGTTAAGAGAGTCGAAAGTAGCCAATGCCGTCAGTAAATGATCGGTTGACTTAGTAAAGTCATTTATATCCCGATAAGCCTTACCTAAATTGTTGTGAAGTAAGCCGATAATTTTTTGATGATCCAGTCGCTTAGCAATGATAAGTGCCTGCTCATAATAATTTATTGCCTTTTCGTGATAGGAGGTTTCATTATGAATCACACCCAGGCTTAGCAAAATCCGCATGGCTACGTCATCTTCAGGTGAAAGCTGAATGAGTCGATAAGCTTCAAAAAAGCAATTGATCGCTTCCTGAAAATCTCCTGCTTTCTGCGCCATGATGCCAAGGTCATTTTTTATTAGCGCTAACTGACTATCATCAGAATTCGTTTGAGCAACAGCGAAGGCCTCTTGCAGGTACTTTTTGGCTTCCTGGTAATTATTTTGGCGATTGCCATAAAGGTGGGCAAAACTGCGAAGAATGATGATGTCATCCTGGTAGGCAGGGCTTAAGCGGGCGGCATCTAAAGATTTATGATAATACTTAACCGTACTGTCCTGATGGATTTCATAAAATTGATCTGCAATTTTTTTATATAGCTTCGACTGTTCTTGTTGATCCGTACTTTTCCTGACAATAAGCAACAGACTATCCAGCGGAGTTTGACTCTTAAGGTTGTTTCCCGGAAAGGAAAATAGAAACGAGAGTAATAGGAATACAAATATCCCTCGGTATCCGGACATAAGGTGCTGGAAATTAGAAAGTAAGCATGACCGGGAGGAAAATAGTCTGAAGAGAGGATACAACTATTGATTTACCAGAGGCCATTGCCATTTCCACAGCAATCATCCGCAACATACCCTAAGCAATCTATTTTATCTTGGGTTTTAAACATCTTGCTGGTGTCACCTTTCTTGACGTGATCCGCTAATTTCTTGAGTAACTTATTATACTCTTCTGAGATACTGCCACCGCCTTTTAGCTGTTGGAGCTGCTTGGGCGCTATTGCCAGACGTTTAAATTGTAGAATTGACTGCGTTTGCTTTCTCATAGTGAAAAAATTGAAAGTAAGTGAACATATAATGTTTACCAGGCACCATTGCCATTGCCGCAGCAGCCTAAAGATGCAAATCCCAGGCAATCCAGTTCGTCCTGATACTTCATGATTTTTTTCATGTTTCTCTTTTCCTTGTCCATTTGTTTCATTAATTTCTTCTGGATTTTTAGAGCCTCTTTATAAGGATCCTTTCCACCGCCTTTTATTTGTAATTGACTTTGTGGATTCAAGGCGAAAGACTGTAACTCTTGTAAGGTTTTAATGTGTTTACTCATAGTAATAAAAATTTTAATAATTAATATCAATTTTGTAAATATATAGAATCGTCCATTGTAATGCACTTATTTCACTTAAAATCTGTCGCTAGCTGAGTTAAAATACCATGATTAAGGTACTTGTTTGTTAAAAAATTCTAGTGACTACCTAATTATGTGGGGCTTTAGTTTTGTGTTGATATAAGTAATCCTTATTTTTGACAACCTAATGATCTTTACCAAGGGTCAGCTACAATTTTTTAAAAAAGGAAGATCTACTTTAAAGCTTCCAACCGATTACTCATTTCAAAGCTTTTTCCATTGAAAGTGTTATGATATAACGCTTTGTTTTCGTTTGTATATACTGAATATACAACAGAAGACTTGAGCCCCACTATTACTTTAGTGTGTTATATCTTCATTTCAACAAAATCACCTTTTTACTAATCCTCCTATAGTAAAATATCAAAGCTTATTTAGCCTATGGTTTGGGCTTGCTTAGTTCCACATGCATAATTATATCAATCATTTATTAGTGGTTGATTTTCAGTTATTTATTCTAATATTATTAACGAATTTTACACTTTTTTGATTAAAACTTATTAATTGACATGAAAAAATTTATACCCATT
>CBDUIU010000278.1:0-6008 GCA_965367335.1 uncultured Saprospiraceae bacterium | reverse complement strand
CACCACGTGATCTTCTAATCCTTTTAGATTTAGCGCAGAAAAGAAGATGGCTTCATCGTAACAAAATTCACGATAGACTTCATCGACAAAAAGGAAAAGGTCATGTTTTTTAACTAATGCTCCAATTTGCTCCAAGGCTTCGCGTGAGTAGACCGCACCGGTGGGATTATTGGGATTGCAGATAAAAATGCCGCGGGTTTTCGCCGTAATGGCCGCTTCAAATGCTTCAATACCAGGCAGGGCAAATCCAGTCTCAATAGTTGAAGTAATCGGTTGCAAATTAACATCGGTCATATCGGAAAAGCCAATATAGTTTGCATATAGTGGTTCCGGAACAATAACTTCTTCTCCTTTTTCCAGACAGGCTAACATTAAAAAACAGATACCTTCGGATGCGCCGGAAGTGATGGTAATGTCTTCATAGTCGACTTGAATGTCTAATTTATCATAGTATTCCAACAGCTTTTTACGATAGGAACTCAACCCGCGGGCGGGGCCGTATTTGATCACCTCCTCCTGGTGCTGGCGTAGTCTTTCCAGGGCCTGAGGTGGCGTTTTGATATCCGGTTGACCGATATTTAGATAGTGAATCTTTTTACCCTTGGCCTCTGCTGCATTCGCCAATTCTGCTAATTTGCGAAAAGGAGAAGCGTGAGTATTTTGAGCACGGTTAGATACGTGAGGCATGTTTTGAATGATTTGTGGTGCCTGTCTTTCGACAGATCGTAATAATGGAATTAACCATCGAGCTATTAATCAAGTTAGGGATACGAAAACTACAGAAAGTTAGTTGCTTGGTAGGGTGTAAAATGAAGTTGCAAAGCTACAGGAACTTGATGAGATTTGCCAATAAATTTGTATTCTCTATCTTGCCGAAAAAAAATGAAAATTACGGAAACAAACAGACTCGTGATTGAGAAAGCGGAACTTCTTGACAGTTCATTTTTTCTGAAACTTATGAACAGCCCCAACTGGATCCAGTTTATCGGTGACCGGGGAATCCATGATGAAGATGCCGCTGCAGAATATATTCAAAAAAACCTGATCAGTAGTTATGAAAAACATGGCTATGGTCTGTATAAAATGAGCCTAAAAGCAGACGGAACACCCATTGGTATTTGTGGATTTGTCAAACGAGACTACCTGGATCATGCGGATATTGGTTTTGGTATTTTACCAGCTTATGAAGGTAAAGGGTACACCTCGGAGGCGGCAATGGCATTGATGACGTACGGACAACAAGTCTTGCAGTTACAGCCAATCCTGGCGATAACAACGGTTGAAAATAAAGGCTCCAGAAGACTGTTAGAAAAGATTGGATTAGAGGAAATCGGCACGGTGCAACCTGGAGATCAAAAGGAAGATTTACTGTTGTTTTCCAACTAAGTAATTCATCCGTTTCTAAAACTATTTAAACTTGCAAAAGCAATCACTCAAAGAAATAGCCGCCTTATTTTTCAAACTGGGAAGCATTGCCTTCGGCGGTCCTGCTGCCCATATTGCCATGATGGAAGACGAAATTGTGAAGAAACGTCAATGGATGAGCGCGGAACATTTTCTAGACCTGATTGGTGCGACCAACCTGATTCCCGGCCCTAATTCAACCGAAATGACCATGCATTGTGGTTATGAACGAGGAGGTTGGCGGGGCTTAGTAGTAGCCGGGACTTGTTTTATTCTTCCAGCAGTATTCATTACGATGATCTTTGCCTGGCTCTACCAGCGCTATGGTCAGTTACCGGAAGTTGAACCGTTTATCTATGGAATCAAACCAGCCGTGATTGCCATTATTCTTTCCGCTGTCTATCGCTTAGGTAAAAAAGCATTGAAGCGTATCGATTTAGGTGTCTTAGGGATTTTGACCTTGGTAGCTTGTTTGTTGGGCGCCCATGAGATCGTTGCACTTTTTGCTTGTGGACTCCTGGGGGTGCTCTTATATATTATAAAAAGACCCTCTCACACCACCCAAAGTTTTTTCCCTTTTCTATTTTTACAAATAACAAACCCGACACTACAAATCAGTAGCTGGAAAGTCTTTGGCATCTTTTTAAAAGTTGGGGCCTTGCTCTACGGAAGTGGTTATGTTCTGTTTGCCTTTTTAGATGCAGAACTGGTGAGTACCGGATTATTGAGCAGACAGGAATTGATCGATGCCGTGGCGGTCGGACAATTCACCCCGGGACCGGTGTTATCAACCGCTACTTTTATCGGGTGGCAAATGAATGGATTTTCGGGAGCACTAGCAGCTACGCTCGGCGTATTTCTCCCCTCCTTCCTTTTTGTTGCTATCCTAAATCCCATAATTCCGAAATTGAGATCATCCGCTGTTATTTCTGCTTTTCTTGATGCTATAAATATCGCTGCTGTAGCTGTGATCATGGTAGTATGTATAGAAATGGGAAAAGACACACTGACGGATTGGCGAACCATTTTGATCGCCTTAGTAAGCCTGGTGATTGTTTTTGGGTTCAAAAATTTAAATAGTGCTTTTATCGTATTAGGCGGGGCGGTTTTAGGATACTTTTTATATCTTTTTTCATAAAAAATACTACTTCACTATATTTTGTTATAAACTTAATCTATTTATCTTTCAGTTTTTCTTTCAAAAAACAAAGTTAAAATAGGCTTTGTTGAAACAGCATTACACTTAAATCCATTACTATGACCATCAAAAGAAAAGCAAGTGCTACCTGGAAAGGCACTGGAAAAGAAGGCAGTGGTGTCTTAAATTCCCCTAACAATTTTTTCAACAATACACCTTACAGTGCTAAAAGCCGTTTCGAAAACGAAGATGGCCAGCTTGGAACCAATCCCGAAGAGCTTATTGCGGCAGCTCATGCAGGTTGTTATTCGATGGCGCTGAGTTTTGCCATCTCCGGAGCTGGTTTTACTCCGGGCAAACTGGAAACTTCTGCGGAGGTCCAACTAAGCAAAGTAGAGGATGGGTTTGCCGTCACTGGAATTGTTTTGCGGCTGGATGGAACCGTACCAGGAATGTCGGAAGAAAAATTTATGGAATTAGCGGAGGGAGCTAAAAAAGGTTGTCCTATCTCTAAGGCGCTGAGCGCGGTTCCGATTAGTCTGGAGGCCAGTTTTAGTAACTAAAAAAGACTAATTGAGTCGGGCGAATCAGGGGTGAAAACCTATGAGGTTCAAGGTTTTGATAATGATTAATACGAGGTAGGAAAGCTGCTTTGCATTAACGCTGTTGTGGTAGTTTAAAAATCATCACAGGTTCATCATTAGGCAAGAGCGTTCCTACTAGATAAATTTCACTTCTACTCCTGATTCGCCAGGCTCAATCTTACCAATTTATTTAACATCCCCCATCCAGACTGATCTCATGGTGGGGCAAAGAATAATTTCGATCCACAGTCATTATGATGATACGATCTCCTTTTTCACACTTTTCCAGGACCTCTTCTAACTGAACCGCTTCCACTGCTTCGTCAGAATACATCCACAGCGTATTTGTACGTTGGTTTCTAATCGCCACTTTGAACCCAATATTTTTGATCGGGGTGGCCCCTTCATCCGTTAAATTAACAGCAGCCACCGTAAGCTTACCTTTCATCCCACGCTCCAGGTTACACCTACCTTTGGGGGTATATTCATTGACCAACATTTTACCTTTAAAGAGGATGGCCGCACAGTTATTATAATAGGGGGAAACTACGGGTGCTGGAAACAGGTCCATGGATTGAGCACTGGAAGATAGAGAGATCGTAATAAATACCAGGGTGGAAAAAAATAACGTAATTACTTGCATGAGTAAAGATTTTAGTAAATTTCGTGAAAAATAATTGTCTTCACAAAAATGGTCCGTATCTGCAACACAAGTCTTAAAAGCTTGTAAAACAATGTAAACGAAATGTAAAAGGGTTTTGGATTATTGTAAAGGACGGTAAATTGCAATCATGAAACAAATTTTTATCCTCATATTTTCCCTGGGCCTGTTTACCGGAATGAGCCCCAAAAAGCTTTGCGCAACGTCGTCCAACGCAGAACAACGGTTCTCCGATCAGGTCAATTTGGCCCTGCGGCAGGTCGGTCATCAATTACTAAAGATCGCTGGGGATGAGCACTCGGCCATACCGCCTGTGGAAATCATGAGCACCAGTGAATTTCGATTATTATTGGAAAAGCCCTTTGATTACGATACCCTTCCATATTTACTCAATCAAGCATTTTTATCATATAAGATCAATAGGGACTACCAGGTAGCTGTCAAGCAATGTGGCGGAACACTACTTATCCTGGGGTATAACCAGACTGCTTTTGCCCGAGGAGAAGTACCCTGCATCGGCCGGGAGCAGCAGGTAGACTGTAATCATATCATAGTAACCTTCACCACTCCACCGGAATCCTTAGCAATGACCAAAACATGGTTGATTCCCCTTTTCGCCTTTGGCCTTTTAGGGTTGATCAGTTTTGGGATTTTCTGGAAAAAAAATAGCGCATCGGAAACTCCCTTATCTTCTCCACCAGACCATTCGATCCAACTTGGCAAATTTAGCTTTGATCATCTGAACCAAACCCTGCAAATTGAGCATCAACAACATTTATTGACTTATCGGGAGAATAAATTACTCTATTTTTTTGCAAACCATATCAATGAAGTCCTCACCCGGGATACTTTGATCGAAGAGGTCTGGGGCAAGGAAGGGGTAATCGTAGGAAGAAGCCTGGATGTATTTATTTCCAGGCTGAGGAAGTTATTAAAAGCGGATGAATCGGTACAGATTAAGAATGTCCACGGGGTGGGATACCGCTTAGCGTTAGTGAGCAAGTAACGAGGTGGTTTGGTCGACAAATACATGGATTTTTTCTCCGAAATTTAGGAAAATAGATTTACTTAGTTTTTCAAATACACCCATGTAAAAAATACGATCTGAAAAGAAGGAATGAAAATTGAAAAATAGAGTAAATATTATGGAAAAAAATACTGCAGTTTTACTAATACATTGCCCTGACGAAAAGGGCATTGTTCGAGCCGTTACCGATTTTTTATATTTGAACAATGGGAATATTGTTTACCTCGACCAATATACAGATCGTGCAAGCGGTCAATTTTTTATGCGAATCGCATGGGAGATTGAAGGGTTTCAAATTAGTCGAAAAAAAATTGGCGAATACTTTGACACTTTAATTGGGAAAAAATTTAAAATGGTTTGGAAGCTTTCTTTTTTAGATCAAAAAAAGCGCATGGCAATTTTTGTAACGAAGCTTTCCCATTGTTTATATGATATTTTATATCGTTTTCATTCAAAGGAATGGAATATGGAAATTCCGATGATTATCAGTAATCATGAAAATTTAAAACCTCTTGCCGATCAGTTTGGAATTCCCTTTTATCACTTTCCTATCACCAAGGAAACGAAAGCAGCACAGGAAGCCAGGCAATTAAAATTATTGAAAGAAAACAATATCGATTTAATTGTTTTAGCTCGATACATGCAAATTGTTTCTGGCAATTTCATTAGCCATTTCCCTTATAAAATCATCAATATTCACCATTCATTTTTACCCGCATTTGTTGGCTCAAAACCATACCATGCAGCGCACAATCGAGGAGTGAAAATCATCGGTGCGACAAGCCATTACGTCACTGAAGATTTGGATGCAGGGCCAATTATCGAACAGGGCATTACTCATGTGACGCACAAAGAAGATGTTGCAGATTTTGTCCGTCAAGGAAAAGATATAGAAAAAATTGTTTTGTCCAAAGCTATTGCAAAAGACCTGGAACATAAAATTTTAGTGTATAATAATCGAACAGTTGTCTTTGATTAAAAGAATAACCCTGCTAATTTTTCTTTAAAACTAAATCAACATCCCTCATTTTGCCTTCCCTTGAAGTGGATACGCTCCTTAGCGGAATACCAACTTGACATCCAAATGTTTAAAGCAGCAGAGGTGTCATCTAACAATGATTTTTCATTTTAAACGAGCCAGGATAGAGTCGATGCTTATCTGGCATTGACTTTTTGACATCACCGTAGATCAGC
>CBDUIU010000277.1:0-6036 GCA_965367335.1 uncultured Saprospiraceae bacterium | reverse complement strand
AATAATTTTTAAGGTATTGCAAACGTGCCTGTTTCCTCGCTGTTCCGATCATCTCGTGGAATTGAAGCGCATGTCCAATACCATACTCGGTAGCGAAGGCTCGGGTACCCAAATTTTCAAACTTTCTAATATCCGCTGCCTCTGGCTTTGCTGCTGCAAAGAGTGGAAACAGCGGGGCAATTTTTTCTTTTTTCACATATAACATTCCAGTCCCAAATGGTGCACACATCCATTTGTGCAAACTGGTACCATAATAATCACATTCGAGATCCGGAATTTTGTAGGCTAAATGTGCAAACGAATGTGCGCCATCCACTAACACTTCCACTCCATGGGCATGGGCTAATTGAGCAATCTTCTTCACCGGCATAATTTGGCCGGTCCAATTGATCACATGTGTCAGGTGAACTACTTTGGTTTTTGGGGTAATCACCTGGCGATACTGCTCGACGATCTGATCTTCATCTTCAATCGGCAAATCAAAGTTAAGCCATTTTAAAACAATGCCTTCGCGCAGCTCCCGTTGTTTCCAGGCGTGCATCACCGTCGAATAAGCTTGTTTAGAAATCACAACCTCATCACCCCGTTGCAATCGTAATCCAAAGACAACTGTTTCTAAGGCTTCAGAATCATTAAGATTGATTGCAATTTCTTCCGGCGAACAACCGGCAAAAGTAGCTAAGTTGCGACGAAGCGCTTCCCGGTTCCGGTCCAACACTCGCCACATATAATAGGTGGGCGTCTCATTGCTTAGTCGATTATAGAATTCGACGGCTTCCTGTACTACTTTAGGCTGAGGACTTACGCCACCATTGTTGAGATTGATCAGTGTTGGAGAGACGGTATAGGCTTGACGAACTTCCTGCCAAAAGGACTCTTGCAATGCTATCTCCGCAGGTGTTTTGTTATTCATAGCTTGGAGCATAGCGTTTAGCTTCCTGATTGTATTTTCCCAGGCGACAGAACTAAAGGCTGCTGTTCCAGCCAAATAGCCCATTTGCTGTAAAAATTTTCTTCTGTTTGTCGACATGATTTAAGCAATATGATCTTTAAGAAACACTCCGTAAAAATTGTAATCAGCAAATGAGGGAGAATAGCTGGTCATTGAGCACTTTATATTGTAGGCAAGTTAGTCTTTTTTGAAGGAAAAATAAATCCTTTAGGAATATGAAAGTAGGAGAACAATTTTCCAGGTAATATATCAATGGGGTCAGTTTCCTTGCAGCGCTTTAATTTGTTTATCGTAAAAAATGGCCTTTTCAATTTGATTAAGTTCCCGGTGAATGGTAACAAGATTACCCAGGTAAGGAATATTGGTCGGCTGTAATTCATGAGCGCGTTGATAGGCAGCAATTGCTAAATCATAATTTTTAAGTTTGTACTGCGTCAGGCCAAGTGCATTATGATTACGTGGATCATTGGGACCGAACTCCACGGCTTTTTGAAGAAAAGGCAATGCCTCTGTATACCGTTTTTGGTTGTAGAGTAAAACGCCGGTATTCGTATATAAGGGGTAATAATCGGGTTCGGTAGAGATACCTTTCTGATAAATTTCCAGGGCCTGATCACGGTGTCCTTGCTCTTCCAACACTAAGCCCATATTTTGATAGGCTTGTGTATAGGAAGGTAATATTTGTATGGCCTTATCATAATACGTTCTTGCCTCCTGCAATAATTTCGCCTTTGTTCCCGCGTCTTTGCTCTGTAAGGCTTTGTCGTATAATGATTTCCCGTAGTAAGAATTTACCCGGGCACTATTAGGAGCTACCTGAATACCATGACTAAACAGCGTCGCATTACTTTCCCAAACCGGATTCTGCGTAATCGTTTTTCCAGCATAGATCAATAATAAGCCTCCAATAATTCCCCATAATATTTTTACCTGTTCCGGTTTTTCTAAAAATCGATACAATAACAAAACAATAAACATACAGAACCCCAAAGAAGGCACAAACATGAATCGCTCGGCAAAAGTAGCCCCGATCAGGAAAAACAAATTACTGGTAATAACAGAAGTTATGGCAAAGAATAATATCGAGTAAGCTATCTTATCGCGTTTACCCCAAGTATAAACCGCATAGGTCAATGCACTTAAGATAACGGCCAAACTCACTAAAGCCTGCCAACTACCCCAGCCGACCAAGGGGATCTGGGCATAAGAATAGTCATAGATCAGTGGGTGTGGAAAAAATAGTAAGCTTACGTATTTCCCCATCATCGCTACAGCGGTAGCTGTTTGCTCAGCAAAGCCATTGGCTGCGAACAGACTATTATCAATAGGGTTGAAGTCCGTTTTTCCAGCACTAACAATCATCGCCCTAATTAACAAATAAGCTCCGGCAACAATGGCGTAGGGTATACTTTTAAATAAGATCTCTTTTAAATTCTTTTTCGTAAAAAAATACAAGGTCAATGGTACCAGCCCCAAAAAAGCTAAGGAAGACTCTTTGGAAAGCAACGCAAAGAAGAAAGCACTGAGGGATAAGAGCAACCATTTTCGCGAAGCCAACTTCTCGTACTTTACCATTCCATATAACATTCCTACTAATCCCAGCAAGGCGAAGATCTCATCACGACTTTTGATATTGGCCACCACCTCGGTATGTAAAGGATGAGCGGCATAGAGCAAGGTGATCGCAAGTGCGAACCAAGGCTTTCTTTCTGAGAATAATTGTCTCAATAAAAAAAGCAAACTTACCATGGCCACTCCATACCACAAAATATTCATGACATGATACACTTTCGCACTGTGCCCAAACAAGCTTTTCTCCACTGCAAACCCTGCCAGCATCATTGGGCGATAATAAGCGTCTTTTTCGCCATTAAATCCTTCGTACCAGGAACTGGTAAAAATATCTCCCAAGCCAGCAAAGCCTTTTTGCACAAAGTCATTTTTCACGCAGACCAGGTCATCATCCAACACGAAACCATGGTTGATCGTATTTGCATAGAGCAGAAATGAAAAAAGAAAAATGCCAATAGCCAGGTGCCAGCTGCGGATTCCACTTTTCGGCTTTCTCGCAGTTGAAGAACGTTTATCGGTAGATTTTTTATTGGGCTTTTTACGCTTACTCATGGGCTAAAAATAGAAAATTCCAGGGAGATCGCATGTACCTCCGGGAACTGATCCAACTTCTGTATTAATAAAAAAATCGAACTAGAATAAATTGCTTTAAATCAGCACGTGGTGCGCCCGCACCATTGTCGGGACAGTGTAACACACTTTAATGAACACCCCAGTCTTCCAACTATGTTACTTCGGTGTACTCCACAATTCACTCCCTACCCTATCTACCAAAACCAAGCGACCATCATTCGTCATGATCGCTTTATCGCATCTATAGAGTAAAATTCGCCGTTCATCCAAGCCATTGGTCATACACCATCCTTTGTTAGCTTTGCTATTGAAACAAAGATTGCAATCCATATTAAAGTTAAATACGCTCACCGTTGGTGGCGCATTAATTGGCCCGGCGGCCGGAGCCTTCCATACTGTTCTATACTGCTGACCAGCCTTGTCCACGATTTCTTCGATCACCAGGTCTCCATCCATAGTTACCCGGAACTGATAGCGGCCATTGGCAGAAATCAGGTGTTGTCCTTCGTACAATTGATCACCTGGATTGATGCTGCTTTGGTATTTTTGAATGGAATTACAAGGTTCACAAACAGGCTTTTCGGGAACTGACGGAGTAACCAAGCCAACAGCTGAACTCCAGATCTCCTGACCTATTTTATTGAGTAAGACCAATCGGCCATCATCGGTTAATTTCGCTTCTTTGCATTGGTAAATAATGACCCGATTAATATCCAATCCATCTGTTGCACACCACCCTTTATTGGCTTTGCTACCAAAGCAAAAATTACAATCCCGGTTAAAGCTAAAATAACTTACCGGCGGCGGGTTATTCAAACGGCCCGCTGCGGGCGCCTGCCATACTTGTCGAAACTGACAGTTCTCCGGGTCCTGTATTTCTTCGATCACCAACTCGCCATCCATCCTCACCCGTAGCTGATATTGACCATTAGCAGATAATAAATGTTGCCCCTCGTATAGTTGATCTCCCGGATCCATAGTTGTCTGGAATATTTTTTTGGAGGTGAACGCCTCGCAAGGTTGATTGTCCGGATTGTCACTCCCCGTTGTCTCCTCAGTTGTCGATGGAGGAATATTGTTTTTATCTTCTGGCCATCTTTCGGCTGCAAATTTATTAATAGCAAACAAAAAGGTACTTCCGCTCTGTCTTAAGCCGCAAGCGACACCAATTCCGATGTACACATGATTGGGGTTTTTCATTTGCCCGTCATGCGGCGGCGATTTTTTCCAGCGCTCAAACGCATCCTCCGCACAGAATTCGCCAAAGACCACGGCGTTTTCTCCGGTTGGTCCCGCAAAGGCATGATCCCTCCCACCATTCTGTTTAATCGTGTAATCATATTTTCTCGCTACTGCCAGGATACGATCATGCGGTGTGCTGCCATCTGCGCGGTGGCCATTGCTCATCGCGGCTTGTGAATGACTCGCGCCATACTCCGCATATTTTTGGGCTGCTTCATCTAATACCCGATCGAACTTCAATGGTTTGATCCCATTTTTCGCCCGGTAATCATTGATCAATTTTAGAAGATCTGCTTTAAAAATAGCAGCATAATGGTCTGTACAGCACATGGCACATTCCCCCTTGCTTTTATCCAATTTATCATACTCTGCTTGGGTCAACACCCAATCATTGATGCTTTCACCCTGAGGTAAAGTCCATACATAATTGGGTCGACCGGGCTGGTGAATATGGTGGGTGATCAGATTTCCCCAGGGGTCTCTTTTCGTTTTGTATCCTCCATAGACTTGTTTTTCAAAGTTGCCACCAAAGGATTTGACAAAGACTGTTTCTCCTGCATTGAAAGATTTCTCAGGTTTGTTTTCACTACAGGGAGAGTCACCGGTTGCGGTGTAACCAATTTGCGCAAAACTATTGTTATACCCGCAAACGAGCACAAGGGATAGTATGAAAATGTTTAGCAATTTTAAGTTCATTTGAGTTCCTATTTAGAAGGGATATTAATTTTTTTAAAAAATAGACGATCTAATATACTACTTTTCTTTATTTACGCGTCTGCAATGAATATAAAAACAGGCTTGTTCTGTCAATACTAACGGAAGAAGCCTTAAGGTACCGGAAGAATAAACCCATAATCTCTGAATCCTTTTCCCCTGTTTAAAATAATTTTTATAAAAAGAAAGCCCAGGCATAACACCCGGGCTTCTTAGCACACTAATATTAGTTTCTTCCTAATTTATAAAACGAAATGTATTTTTATATCAATAGATTATGGACGATTGCCATCTGATAGTACTATTTTCTCCGTAAAGACTTTACCGTCTTGTTCGATACTGAGTAATAGTGTTCCGGGTGCTGCATCGCTGAGGTCAACTCGGTTACTATACCTGCCAGAGAAATCATCTAATTCTTCGCGGTATAATTCCCGCCCTGTCACATCCGTTACTTTGACTATTGTCGGTAAAGCCTCGCCTTCAAAACGCAACGTGACTACGCCATCAGTAGGGTTAGGAAAAGCGCGGAATGCAGTTAAATTTAATTCTTTACGCTCTTTAGGCGCTAGCCGGGGAGCTGCCTCTTCTGATGGTGCAGCTTTCTCTCCTTCGGTTTGTTTTTTTCTTTTAATGATGATGATACGTTTGTTCTTTTTTGTGGCTCGTTTAGAGTCAGGGCCACGCCGAACAATATAATCTTTTCGTTGTTGCTCACACTGACGGAAAGTGATTTCATCTGCGATTTCACGACCATCCCGTAGGTAAACAATACCATGGTAAGTGCCACAATACTGTACATCACCGAAACCACACCATATTCGGGGGGCAGGAAAACTGCAGTGTACAATGGAACCAGAAGGAAATTTATAACCCGCCCTAGAGTATGAGAGATACCATACACTACAGTTTGTGAGGCGAGTTTTTTAAGCGGATTCAATACTTTTTTTCTTGAAATGATCCACAGCAAAAATGGCCCCATCAGA
>CBDUIU010000276.1:0-6041 GCA_965367335.1 uncultured Saprospiraceae bacterium | reverse complement strand
ACGGTCAAAGAGGTTAAAGACGGAAGCACCTAGGGAGGCTTTGGTGTTGCCAATAGGAAAGTTATAATTGAAACCCAGATCGACACGATGGTAATCCGCTAAACGACTAATGAGCATAGGGCTGCGATCGGTATCTAAATCCGTCAGGCTGACATCGGTAAAGGGTAGACCTGAGCTAAAGACGTAGGTTAAAGCAAAATTCCATTGGTCAAGTTTGTATTGATGGATCCATTTTAACTGATGCCTGCGATCGTCTTTAGAGGGGAAAGGTTGATTTCCTTCGATTGCTCGAAATTGATTGGTCGTCTTGCTGAGTGTATAAGCTAACCAGGAAGAATAAGCCCCTATTTCTTTTTGCAACAATACATCTACACCAATACTTTCGCCTTCGCCATAGAAGAGAAAATAGGAATCAATAAGATTGATATTACTGTTTAAACCGATGACGCTAGAGGCATGCTCCACCACTCCGGTATTCTTTTTCCGAAAAAATTCGATGTCTAATAAAAAACTATTTTTCCGGTAAGTCAATCCAGCCATATAATGGGTAGAGCTGGAAACCGGATAAAGATTTCTGGCCCGTCTTTCCTCTACTGAATTTTGATTAGCCATGATCCAAAAATCAAAGCTTTGTCCAAAACGGTTCTCGTGGTAGGTCTGTCTTAAGAATTGATAGTACCGACTAAACGCTCCTTTGAATAAAAGAGCATCGCTAACTTGTGCATCCAACCGGAACCGGGGAGAATAAAACATGGTTTGAGTTGGCGCATACCAGGTGCCACGCAAGCCGGCCGACAGTCGTAAATCATCATCGAGTAAGCGTTCTTTCCACTGCAAGTATCCGGAGTGCTGTATTCCTGCTGATTGAGCGTCAATCACTCGGGTAGATTTGATGCCAACTCCTGTCGCTACCTCATTATCCACCCAATGATAGCCAAATATCAATTCGCGGTGATTGCTGATTTGCCAGCTGTTCTTAACATTAAGCTCTTTTCCTTCAACGCGGTTATTGATCGTATTGAAAACATCCAGCAAAGTAGTATCTCGCTGTTGACGACGTTGGGCCTTTACCGAGATTCGTAAACTATCTGTATTTTCATATCTGGATTTCGACAAGTTGAGTTCCGTTGTTAATGGAAAGGACCATTGGTGTTTAAGCTGAAAACTCTGTCCATTATTTTCCCATTCTGCAGATTCGCTAAAGGTTTCCGTTCGACGTTGAATGACATCTCTGGTTAATCGAAAAATATAGGCCTCTTTATAGTCATAGGAATAATCATCAAAGCCTTGAAAATGAGCAAACTGCACCATTGTATTTGGTGTTACCTGCCAGTTCCATTTTACGTTATAATCATAGAATCGAAAGCTTGGTTTCTCACTGACTACTGTATTTCTGATCCTTGACGAATCGGCCAGGTTATTATCAGAAAACGGATTTTGGTCTTGTGTCAACTCAAACAATTGCGTTTTAGCCACATCAAAATTTGTTGTTCTACCTCCAAGCAGTAGGCTCATTTTTTTCCCTAAAGGAAATTGGAGGTACGCTTGAGTTGTCAATAAGTTGACAGTGGCAGAACCGTTTAGTTTATGCTCAGGGCCCGATGTAAAAGGTTTGGTTGTAAGATCCACTACGCTGGCATTTCTTCCACCGTATTCTACGGGAAAAGCATTTTTATAAAAGCTAGCCTCGTGCACAATATCCGGATTGAGTAAGGAAAATACGCCAAAAAAATGATTGATATTATACAAGGTAATGCCATCTAATAACACCATGTTTTCATCTCCATCGCTGCCACGTACTTTTAATCCGGCGGAAAGATCATCCGTGGCATTTACGCCGGGCAGCATTTGCAGATTGCGAATAATATCTTGCCCGGCAACGAAATCCGGCAGGTTAGCTAATTTCCCAAATCGCATTTTGGTGCCACCATCTAACAAACTTAATGACAGCGGAGGTAATTCCTCAACGATGGTCACATCGGGAATTTCCTGCGCAGCTATTTTCAGGGCAATGGGAGGTAAGGTAAGATCTGTCAGTTCAGTTAATTTGACATCCCGGCTTTCATAACCCAGGTATTGGATGCGGAGTTGCTGATCAGGGGTAACTTGTTTGCACTTCAATTTAAAATAGCCCATTTCATCGGTTACCGTTCCTATTTTTTGCTCTGGCAAATAGACGGCAGCATAGGCTAAGGGCTGGCCCGTGTGTTGGTCAATGATCTGACCATTTAGGGATAACAATTCACTTTCTTTCTCTTTTGCAACAATATGCTTTCGTATCAAGACTTTGCCTTCGCCCAGATTCTGATAAATTAAATCACTTTCGGCAAAAATCATTTCCAGCGCTGGCGTCAACGCTAAATTCTGAATATCACAACTCACTGTTTGACCAGAGATGGCCTGATGATCAAAGGCAAACTTGAGATCGTACTTTTTTTTGAGGATTTGTAAAACTTCGGAAAGGGGTTTTTCCTGAAAGGTTTCTGAGATACGAATAGGGTTCGTACCGGGTTGAGCAGAAAGCGAAAGCCAAAAGTTACTCATCAGACAAAGTAGCAGCAGCCGACTAAGCCTGGCGTAAAACTGGGTGTGGTACTTTCGCTTTTTATGATTCATTGCCACGGTGATTTCGCCACTTTAGTAATTACAGCATGAGGTGAGAATGCTAACCCCTCCGTAAAGTATATCTATTCAATTACAATTTGACGGCCATTTTTCGTGACTTTCAGCCCCATAGGCCAGGTAACCTTATAGAGTGCACTGTCTAAATTGCTGTTGTCAAAATAGATCTTACCAATTTTTTCACGGATACTTTCCTCCGCCTGAATGTCTACATCAAACTGTCGCTCTAATTCGTCAAACACCGTCCCTAGTTTTACTTTTTCATAATAAAACTCCCCCTGGCGCCAGGTCGCAGTTTCTGCCAAACTAAATGCTGCCGGCTGGACCAACTCCTTACTGGATGTAATAGCGGTACCGAGTCCGGGGGTCAACACTTGCGCCTGACCTTTATGCGTACTAACCTTTACTTTTCCCGTAAAACAATCTACCGCAAAGGCATCCTTCCGGGCATAGACGTTAAAACTGGTCCCCAGAACTTCTACCTGTCCATAATCCGTTTTGACATGGAATCGCGATCCTTTTTTGACTTCAAAGAAAGCTTCTCCATCCAATATCACTTCGCGATTTTCCTTCCATTTTTTTACATTAAATGTCAGCGCAGAACCTGCATTGACCGTTACTTTTGAGCTATCCGGCAAAAAATAAACGAGCTGTTCCGCCGCTCCGACATGGATACTTGTGTTTGGATTATAGAGGTAGAAAAACAGCAATAAGCCTGCACAAGCTGCCGCTGCAACGCCCAACCAACGGCGAATAGCGCTCCTCCGAACGGGCAAGGAATGGATGCTTGCTTCCTGATTGATCTCCGTATGGATTTTTTTCCAGAGTTGGTCTGTCTGTCGGGCATCCACTGCGCTTTCTTTTACCTGGATGGCTCCCACCAGCTTACGCGCGGATTTTATTTCAGCAGCTTTCTCCGGATGATCAGCTAACCATTTTTCCCAAAATTCCACAGCTTGCTCATCGCTATCTTTTACGTAGCGAATGAAGCTGGGTTCCTGAGCGAAATCTAAAGCTTCAAAATTTGTGTAAACTTTTTTTTCCATGTATTTAGATCAAAAGAAGACATCCAGCATGCGTAATACACGCTGTTTCCTTCTATATTTAATTAATATTGAGTGCTGATTGAAAAGAAAATAATTTAAAATTCTCTTTTCAATCAGCTGACGGGGTAACTAGTCAAACAACTCATCAAGATAGGCCTCGCGATTTTGATCATTATATAACAATCGGCAATCACTAAGCCCGCTATTCATGATGCTTTGACAAATACCATTGGGTGAACTATCATCGCGGTGGTCCCGCATCAGGGAACAATGGCCAAGTTCATGAAACACCACTAACTCGCGATAAGCAATACTTGCACGTTCCCAATAACTTTTATCAATAATTATTCGATTGGGGTGAGCACTGCTATAAGAACACTGACCGGCTACGTTTTCTTCATCAATCTCTTCGATCAACCCGTAAATTTCGCTGAGATCAACCGAAACACCTCGTTTTGCACCTTCTGCAATAAAACTATTGAAATAGCTTTGCAACTCAGTGTCAACAGTAATCGGATCGTTTTCCGGAGTAATTGGCTCATCATCTTTTTGACAAGCACTACCTAAAAACAGGAGGAGAAATGTCGTCAAGATCCCTTGTAGAGCTTGATTGAATGTTGGATACGTCATTTTGGGAATTTTTCGAATTTTCTAAAAAATCTGCTCCTATTACTATATAAAGGAGCAAGGATTATTTTTGTACTCATTAATTGAGCTAAAAAATAATTTCTTTTTTAGCGTGGTTCATCCCAAAAAATTGTTTCCCCACCATAAAAAGAGCCAGATAAAGTGCTTTCTTAGCGCCTTCAAGGCATTAAACACCAGGTTTCGCACGGATTGGTAACTGATATTCATGGCCTCTCCGATGTCCTGGTAATCCATCTCCGCGAAATATTTTAGATACAAGGCCTCCTGTTGGCGCCGGCTTAATTGTTGCATAGCGGCTTTGAGCTGAGCGGCCTGCTCGGTTGATAGTTCGGCAGCTATGATTTGTTCATCAATGGCAAATTCAGCCTGAAAGTGATGCTCGCTGGGTTCTTCCGGACTGACACTTTTGCGTTGTTTTTCCACCTGTTTAATTATACGACGACGTAAGGCAACGAGTAAGTAGGGCCGTATAGCGGTAGTTGAGGATAAGCCTTCCCTCTTTCGCCATAAATCCACATAAAGCTCTTGCACACAGTCTTCTATCAAGCCTTCATCACGTGAAAACTTACGCCCGTATTGGATCAGGCTCACGGCATGATCTTCGTATATTTGCTGTAATGCAGCCTGATCTCCAGCCTTTAGTTGTTGCCAAAGTTGTTCATCTGTCATTTTTATCTAAATATCTGGTAGTCTAATAATCTATTGGACTACAGCATCCTATAAGAAGTTATCTAAAGTTCAATGATTAAAATTCAAGAAATCATTTTTTTTAAAATTTTTTTACTTTTTTTGAGTACAAAATCAAAGTAGGAAACTTATTGGAATGAAAGCGCTTGGAATATTAATCAAAATTAAAAAAAATTAACCCATGCTGAATCGATCTATCTTATCTAACGGTTTCCTCCTAATTGTACTTTCGCTACTATTTGTAGCTTGCCAAAAAGAATCCCTCGAACCAACCACAGAAGATGTTACCACTGAAAATTTAATTCTAGATGAATCCACTACTACTAATCTTTTGGATCTTGACAACGAAGACCTTCTGAGTAGCATTGCTGCCCCTTGCTACGAAATTGTTTACCCGGTAACTTTATCTTTTCCAAACGGTGCTACCCTGAAAGTGAACTCAGAAGATGAATTACACCAGGCTATTCGCCGTTGGGTTACCGCTCATCCCAATACGGACCGTCGTCCGCATATCGCGTTCCCTTACCGTGTTGTACTACAAAACGGCAATACGGTTGCAGTACGCAATGCGAATACCCTTCGCCGGATCATCAACGCTTGTGATAATGATCGCCCCAATGACCGTCCTTGTTACAAAATTGTTTACCCGGTAACTATCCAGTTCCCAGGTGGAGATACACTGGAAGTCACGACACCAGAGGAATTTGCACAAGCTATTCGTCGCTGGATTGCTGCCCATCCGGATGCTACGCGCCGCCCACACATTGCCTTCCCATATGATGTAATGCTGCGCAATGGCAACACCGCTACTATCGAAAATGCAGACCAACTCAAACGATTAATCAATAGTTGTCGGCCAGACAACCCGAATGACGGTGGCGACCCTTGTTATCATGTGATCTACCCTGCGACTTTAGTTTTCCCAAACGGCCATACCCTGGAAGTAAATTCCAAACGCGAAATGTTACAGGCGATTGCCCGCTGGAAAAAAGCACATCCGCATGCAAGGCTCCCTCACCTGGCTTTCCCTTATGATGT
>CBDUIU010000275.1:0-6048 GCA_965367335.1 uncultured Saprospiraceae bacterium | reverse complement strand
CTCTTCTGAGCAAAAATCCAAAAAGGAGAGTTCTAAAATTCCGAGCATGGCTCAGGTATCCACGGCAGTTAGCAAGGGTTGTAGCATGGTGGCCAATTTAGATTTGACTAAGCTAAAAGTGGATCATTTGATTGGTATAAAAAATGTGATCGTTAGCTCACCAATCACCAGCAAACTCGAACATATCAACCTCGATGCGGCTTTGGATATGGATATTGCACTGGGAGAATCGGCTATTCTCAAACAGGTGATCTTTCGCTTAAAGCCTTCTCCGAAAAATTTCGCATTGTCACTTCTCGGTTTGCTGGAAACGCAGGTGGACAAAGACCAACTCATCTTTCGGGGCGGGGTCGAAATTGCGTTGAATGACCAAACGCTGAACTTCCTGGCAGGGATGGAAGGCTCCTGGAGAGATCCTCTTGGCGCCAAAGGTTTAACCGTCTCGAATGTGGGTTTGCAACTCGGAGCCAGCTTTACGACCGCTCCGCTGCTTTTACCTAACATTGCGCTTTCGGGAGAAATGAAAGTCGGCAAATTCATCGGCGCCAGTACGGTAGCTTTTGATACCCGAAACCCAACAAACTGCATGATCAGCACCCGGTTCAATAAATTGTACATGTGGGATCTTGTCAATCTGGTGATCACCGATAAGATCAAAAAGAAAATAAATACGGATATTAAAGAAGCTTTAAAGAACACTTCCTTCGAACAGGTTCATCTGCAGGCGGCACCGGTAGCGATCCAGGTATTGGACAAAAATTATGATGCAGGATTTAGCGCCGGGGGAAAAATGAACGTATCGGGATTTAAAGCGGAGGGTGGAATGACAATTGATTACACGAATGGAATAATGGCCCATGGTGCTGTTGATCCTATCGATCTCAAAATTTTTAAACTGAAGGGTGCCAACGGAAAAGCGCGGCCGGGTTTTATTCTGGACCTAAGAAAATCAAGAACGCCCAAGTATGCCGTGAATGGTGCGGTAGCATTGTTAGGGCTGGAAGGTGAGACGGATATCCACTTCGTGAAAAGTGGTTTTCAGTTTATGGTTGGCGGAAAAGTGTTCAATCTGTTCCAGGGAGATATTACTGCTAAAGGAAGCGATATCCAAAAGGCAGGAGATATGTATCTGAAGGTGAAGATGCAACAGGATTTTTTAGATTTCATCAAGAAAGATGTTTCCGGAGCGGTAAAAAAGTCAACGGCAAAGGGGGTGTCAAATCTACGTGCAGCGCATCAGGAGTTAGGCAAAGCCGAGAAGGCTGTACAATCCTGGGATAAAAAGATAGTTGCCAAACGGAAGGAGATCAAGGCCAAACAAGCTAAAAAAAGAGGCGCTTATAATGCGGCCAAGAAAAAGATGGATAATGCTAAAAGTTATGTCAATAAACTCAATAAACAAATCCGGACGTACGAGAAAGAGCTACGCAAAAAGAAAAAGCATGAAGTAGCGAGAAAAGCCTGGCTGAAAACCAAAATTGCTTCTTTAAAATCGACCAGAGTAGGGGCGAATAAAACCCTGGATCTGGCTAAGAAAGGCTTAGATGCTTTGAGCTGGGTGAACAGAAATCCTGACCTTGATCCTCAGATGGTCTACTTGTTTGGAAAAAAAGAAGTTAGCCTGAAAGCTGTTCAGGGCACCCGCCTGGTAATTAAAGGTATTGAGAAGGGCTTAGGCACTGGTGGTAACGCAGCTTCCTGGATTTTGGAAAAAGGCCCGGACGCGATCGTTGATATCAAAAAAGCCGAATTCGAAGGGCGACTAGGCGCGCTAAGCGGAGGTGCAGTTCAATTGAAACTTCAGGTGAAATGGCTGGGTAAAACCAAAGACCTGAAAGTTAAATTTGACTTTTACGATACGGCCAGCTCTGTGAAAAACCTGGCAGAAGAACTGATGAAGTTGAAGTAGAATACAACTAGACCCATCAGGTTTTTAAAACCTGATGGGTCTAGTCCCTTTTCCCCCTTTGTTACTTCTGCTACTTCTACCCCCTTCCTTTCTACCCCCTGATCGCCCGGATCAGATCCATCCCGTTCGCAAAGAGTACCAGCCAGTAAGTTGTTAAGATGAGTTTATTAAGGTACCAAGGTGTTAGACCCACGGGGTCTAACACCCCAATCACTTTTTACCGCCTCCAGCATATTCCTTTCTTAATCTCTGGAAAAAATTAAGCTTTTTGCTATCTTGGATTATATTAGATCTTTACCCAACTCATTATATAACATTACGTCGACCTTCCTGAACGAAATAGACAAAAACAACTAACTCCAAATCATGAAAAATTTATTATTTGCTCTAGTATTACTTTGGGGTATGGCCCCCCTTACGGCCAATGCTGAATTCAACTCCAAGCTTTTAGAAAAAATAGAAAACAAGATAACAAGCAATCCCCTAGCAGGAAATATCACGGTCTTATTTGTTTATACTAAACGGGTGGCCAAGGAGATTGGTGGTGGCGCACCAGAGATTAAGAAACAAGTAGATAATGGCATGAACTTATTAAACGAGGCCTTGAACAATAGCCAGATCGGCTATCAGGCAAAAGCCATTGCTCAGTTTGTGGAAGTAGATATGGATGAAGACGTAACTGATGCACGAGCATTGTTGAGAGAGTTGGGCCAAGAGGATGGAAAATATAATAAGATCCATCAAATTCGCCAACAAAAGCAAGCCGATATTGTCTGCTTGATCTTTTCGGGTGAAATGAAAGGAATCGCCAACCTCTACGGTGACCTCATGGTCTGTCACTATTCTACTTTTGATGGAAGTTATGTTTTCCCACACGAATTTGGACATAACTTGGGTGCTGTGCATTCCAATAAGGATGGGGAGGTCGCTTATTCCAGAAAATACCATTTTAACTTTAGAGGTAATTGGTATCGTACAGTGAGCAATAACGGGGGGATTTCGATACCTTACTTTTCAGAAGACCGGACAATTAACTATGCATTTAAATACCAGGACGAAAAGTCGGAATGGAAAACAGAAACGAAAACCATCAAGCTCGGGGACGCTGACTATAACAATGCGGCTACAATGCGAAAGCAAGCTCCAAAGACCGCTCAGTTCGGGGAGCAACTCAAGCCGGTACCATCCGTGATGAATGCTTATGCTGTCAGATTGGTCGACCCTAGTACTGAACCGATTCCTGCAGGCGGAAAGGTCAATTTTGAGTCACTTGGCTTTGTTTATAATGAAAAAACCCAATTGGCAACCTGGACCTACAATGCTTCTCAGATGTATGTAAATGATCGTAATGACTATGAAATCATTGTATTGGACCCTTTTGGGGAACAGGTCAATGGATTTTTTAAACAAGGCTCCCTTAATGCTGGCTATCCTTACAAGGTAGAGGCTAGTTTTAAAAAATTTAGCCTGCCCAATGGTTATGTGGCTGAAATGAAACCTGGATCTAAAATTCAATTATGGTATACTGAAAATGGAGGCGAACTAAAATTACGCAAGGAAATTCAGGTGGGCGATCCCATTGAATTTGCTGCTTCTGATGATCCTGATTTGATCAAGTCTTTTGTGGTGGATGAAAAAAATGGGGACATAACTATTAAGTATAAAAATATCAGAGCGAATATTCCTTTCTCGATTGAATTCATAACGCCGAGCGGTGGAAAAGGAAGTAGCGGCGGCCGCTTAAATAAAAATGATACGGAACTAATTAATCGTTCTCATTGGCAGGAAGCCCCAGTTAAAGGAACAGTATACAAACTCTTTGTCAACAACAAACATGTAAAAACCTATACGGTAGGTGAAAAAACTGCAAGTCCGGATAAGCAAAGTATTGCGGATAGGTCTGATCCAAATCCTAATGACAAAGGGCAAGGTACTGGTTCGGGGGTAACGAGAGCAGGCCTCTCCTCCGGTGGTACAAATGGAAATAATAGCACCGCAACAGACCTGGATGGAAACACCTATGAGACAATACAAATAGGGGATCAAGTTTGGATGATAGAAAACCTTAAAGCTACTAAATGCGCAGATGGAACGCCCATTGCTGAAGGTTTGTACAAAAAAGATTGGAAAGACCGAATGATCTACAACTATTCAGCTATTGAAAATTGCGATGTCTGCCCAAGTGGCTGGCGGGTTCCAACCAAACAGGATATTAAAGACTTAAAAAAGTCCGGGCTATCTGTGCCTGAGCTAAAATCTAAATTAAATTGGAATAGGGAGACGCTTGGTGGAAACGCCTCAAATATCCATGTGCAAGGGGCTAGTTTTAGTATTTACAGCGATTCTGACCTTACAGAGATTTTAGAGTACGGCTATGGATGGACCACCAAAGGAGGAGCAAATGATTTTTATGGTATACGGTGCATTAAGGCTTCAGGAAACTAGATGGTAGCATCAAAAAATAACTGGATGGTATTTGTTAAAATACCATCCAGTTATTTTTAAGCACTAGCAAGGAGATTTATTCTACCCCCTGATCGCCCGGATCAAGTCCATCCCATTCGCAAAGATCACCAGCCCTAAGACCAGCACAAAGCCAATGATGGTTGCAATCTCCATAAAACGATCACTTGGTTTACGGCCACTCACTACTTCATAGAGTAAAAACATCACGTGGCCGCCATCTAAAGCCGGAATAGGCAATAGGTTCATGAAGGCCAGGATCAGCGAAAGAATACCCGTCATTCGCCAGAAACGTTGCCATTCCCAGGTGTCACCGAACATGCCGGCAATGGTACCAAAACCTCCAAGGCTTTCGGTTACCTTGATCTTTCCTTTAAACATCTGACCAAAGGCTTTTACCTGATCGGCCAAAAAGCCCCAGCCGCGCGTAATGCCCAGCGGAATAGCTTCTCCCAGACTGTATTCCTGGGTTTTTAAGTCATAAAAGAACTGAGGCGACTCGCGGTAGGCACCTACTTTGCCGTCCTCGGTCAAGGTTAGTTGTTTCGTCAAGGTATCGCTTGTTCGGATAAGGGTTAGGTCCACGGCCTTTCCTTTGTTCTGCTCGGCCATTTTTTGAAACTGGTCATAAAATGGCGTTGGTTGGTTATTGACTGCAATGATTTTATCCCCTTTTTGCAAACCTGCTTCTTTCGCCGGTCCATCTTTCCCTAATTCGTTGATGACAAAAGGGAGTCGCGGTACAAAAAGAAACCTATCCTTATTTTTTGAACTGGATAGAATGCTGACAAATTTTTCATCTATGGATAGCTTCTGCTCTCTGCCGTCACGCTCAATCGTCAAAGAGTTAGCATTATTGATCACTATTTCACGCACCACCTGGCGATCATTGAATTTTTCCAATTGCACATCACCTACCGCCAGTACCTTGTCCCCGTTTTGCAGCCCCATGTCCATCCCCAGTGAATCCACGTGAATCCCCATCGTGACCCGTTCATTAGGCAAATACTCCTCTCCCCAGACAAACAAAACCATAGCGAAGAGGAACAGTCCCAGCACAAAGTTTACGGTAACGCCACCCAGCATGATGATCAGTCGCTGCCAGGCGGGCTTAGAGCGAAATTCCCAGGGCTGAGGGGGTTGTTTCATTTGCTCCTTATCCATGCTTTCATCGATCATCCCCGAAATTTTGACATAGCCACCCAATGGCAGCCAGCCAATACCGTATTCGGTATCTCCGGATTTATATTTAAACAGGGAAAAATAAGGGTCAAAAAACAGGTAAAATTTTTCCACCCTGGTTTGAAACCAACGAGCTGGAAAAAAGTGTCCCATTTCGTGCAAAACAATTAGTATAGAGAGGCTCAACATCAATTGAGCGGTAATTATCACATAACTCATAGAAAGATTTTATAAATGATATTCATATGAAGTTGATAGCTAAACGTTCAGCATACAACTTAAGTATAACGGTAAAAAGCGAGTCAGGTTTTAATGAATGCCTTTAAGAATGTGCAAAAGTACAGCTTCATTCGTTATTTTTTTAACATTCTTTGAGTTTGACAGCCAAGTTATTTTTTACCATTGTGTAACTTTGCGCCATGCAATTATTTTACACCCCCGATATTCAAGGTGATTTTGCGGTTCTCCCCGAGGCGGAAGCTCGTCATTGTGTC
>CBDUIU010000274.1:0-6056 GCA_965367335.1 uncultured Saprospiraceae bacterium | reverse complement strand
GGAGCATTCAAAGTAGCATTTTCAATAGTAGTACAGCCATTGGCATCGCTGATCGTAACGGTATACATACCTGCAGCCAATCCAGTTTGGTTCGGTTGATTAGGTGGTAAACTGTTACTCCAAACGTAAGTATACATCCCGGTTCCTCCACTAACAGTCAGACTAATACTACCATCTGTTGCATTACCACAGCTAGGGTCATTAGAGGCTACAGAGACACTTAAGGCATCCGTTGGCTCTGAGACCACAATCGGTTGTGAAACGCCCTGGATCATACTGGCATCAGTAACGGTCAGGGTATAAGTGCCCGCTGGCAAACTACTAATATCCTGCGTAGTAGACATTGGTCCATCATTCCACTGATAAGTATAAGGCGGCGTACCCGAACTAATCGTCACATCAATTGCCCCCGTTGAATCTCCTTTACAGTCCACCGGCGTTACCAATGTTACCGAAATATCGGGTGCATCAGCAGAGTTAACGGTGAAGTTTGTCGTTGCATCACAGCCATTTCCATCGACCACGGTAACGGTATACTGACCTGGAGGCAATGAGCTAATATTTTGTCCCATGTAAACACCTGGTGTCCAGTTGTAAGTAAACGGTCCACTACCACCGGTTAGGGTCACATCAATTGCGCCATCATTAGCGGCTGGCATAGATTCATCGGTAACAGTACCGGATACGGTAAGTAAGGCTGGCTGATTAACAATGATTGTGCGTGTGGCAGTACAAGTTGCATTGTCTGTAACCGTCACGGTATAAGTTCCGGCTTTTAGTCCAGTGAGATTTTGCATCCCATCATATTGGTCAAAGTTCCAATCAAAGTCTACATAAGGTGGTGTACCTCGTAATACCGTCAGGTTAATTGTTCCGGTAGAATCACCGTTACAACCTGGGCCGGCACTCGAAGCATTGATGACAATTGCCTGTGGCTCCGTTACTTCAACACTATCAATAAACTGACAACTATTCGCATCGGTAATAGTAACGGTATAAGTTGCCGGAGCCAGACTGCTGATGTCTTCCGTTATAGCTGAGTTACTCCAGGCGTAGGTAAACGGTGAAGTTCCTCCGGCAGTCACCAGATCAATGCTACCGTTATTATCGCCATTACAAATGACATTGGTAACATTTAAGGTTCCAGCCAAGGTAGCAGGCTCGGTAATCGCGGTATCGGCAACTACCGTACAAGCATTTGCATCGGTAATCGTAACGGTGTAGGTGGCAGGTGTAAGGCTACCAATATCTTCCGAAATAGCCGTTGTGCTCCATGCATAAGTGTAGGGCGAGGTACCGCCTGAAGGTGTCAAGTCAATGCTGCCATTATTATCGCCATTACAAGTGACATTGGTGATGGCAAAGCTGTAGCCCAGGGCCGCAGCAGGTTCGCTCACCGTGTAAGTTTCTGTGATGGTGGAACCGCCCATATCGGTAACGGTCACCGTATAATCGCCGGCTGTCAGGCCGCTGATATCTTCTGTTATTGCTGAGTTACTCCAGGCATAGGTATAAGCTGCTTCACCCCCCATGACAGTAATATCGATGGCACCGGTGGCGTCGCCTTTACAAGCAATGTTGGTGATGGTGGTGTCGGAGACGGTGAGAGGATCGAGGTTAGCAATTGTTATTTTTCCATCAGTAACGGCATAAGGCACGTTTACTAAAGATCCCATGCTATCTTTTCCTACCTCAACATCTACAAAAGTTAGTAAGCTGGAATCGCCACTCATCCCAATCAATTCAAAGCAGAATTCAAAAATTACAGAATCATTAGGGAGCGTTACGCCAGCCAAAGCTGCGTCTGACCAAGAAACAAAATAAGCACCACCAGCTTTCTCGAATTCAAAAGTTTGAGCAGGCAGGTTATTTGTTTTCGAAACTAAATCCAGTACTGTTTCATCCCATTGCAATTCAAATTGTACTCCCAATAATTCATTAAATCCTCTTACTGAAACTGGTACACAAACCGTGTCTCCAGCACTACCAGTTGTATCTGGTGCAATGAGCTGAAAGGTACCACTTCCGATAATTGAAATGTTTCCAGCTGTTCCAGTAACAGTTGCACTCTCTGTGCCTCCCATTCCATCATCTCTTGTACCTGATTGTGCTAAAGGATCATCTGTAAAGTCAATTGATGTGCTTTCACCTCCACTTCCTACAATATCAAAGCAAACTTGAAACAATACTATTCCATCAGCAATATCAAAAGGTGTACTGCCATTAGACCAGTCGAAAGATAATTTGCCTGCATTGGTTAAGCCCGGCGAAGTATCAAAAGTAGGTGAATTAGCGCCGGAAAAAGCGGTGGTGGTTTCAATGCGATCAAATGCAGCGACTGCTGGATCCCAGCCCATGCTAAACTCCAGATCAATTAGATCTGTGAAATTAGTAGCTGTTACGTCAATGCATATATTATCACTTGGACTTCCCGTTTTGCTATCAGCATTTAGCGTAACAGCTCCGCCGCCGCCGCCAGTTACTTCTACCATACCCCCACTTGAAACGAACGTTTGCGCCATTCCTGAAGTATCAACAATTTCGATGTTGTTAATACTGGAAGTAATTTCTATGGTATCCATATCTCCACCAGCCCCAATAGCAGTAAAACAAAGTGAATACAAAATATCACCGTTATTGGCAGAAATACCTCCAACAGCAGAATCAGGCCAGGCAAAAGTGATAAAACCTAAAGGAATTTGTGGTGGAATATTGTGTGCAAAAGAGTTTTGATCTAACCGTGTAATACCAAAATTGGTAACAGAATCAAACCGTAATATATTAGGATTATATTCGATCGTATACTGCATCGCTTCAATTTCAACAAAGTTACACGCTTGAACATCTACACAAATTTGTTGTCCGGTGGCAGCTGTTTCATCCGATAAAACATGACCAATATCTGTAATCCCATCACATGGGTCAGTAGGAGCACTGTACCCAGCTTCCGTTGCGGGACCGGTAGTCACAGTGGAAATAGGAGTGATATCCACGACAATACCACCAATCTGTTGCAATATTTCAACAGGCGATGGATCATTAGGGAAAGTTAAAAAATGCGTATTTCCTGAAGACTGTAACAGCTCCAACTCTACTGAGAATAGCAAAGAGGTGTCCGGTGGCGTCAACGTTACTCCGGATGACGGGTCATTCCAGTTGAAAATTAATTTTCCCTGGGAAAGCGTCAACGCATAATTAAAATTAACCCCATTAGCAGGAATCAACCCAAGAGTTGAATTCAGATTAGTGACATTTTGATATTCTAGAATAGCAGGATTCCAGCCTAGGGTAAAAGTTACACCACTAAGATCTTCAAAATTGACCATTTTGACATCAACGGTAACCACATCTCCGGTGGTAGCATCCGCATCTCTGGGCTGGATCAACAATTCAGGCTGTGCATAGCTGGTGAGGCTATAACATAGCAAAGAAAGGACAAATAAGAACTTGGTAAAATTACTCATGAGTTCTTGGAATTTGGGATGAAACAATATTTTTTAGTTCGTGCTCTCTGGTTAAAAGAGCGTGCTGTTCCGGGTGGAGAAGTCAGAGGTCGGAGGTCAGAAGTCAGCGGAAACGTGTAAACCCTTTCGTGACTCCTTTTTGCTGTGCAAAAACTCGGACCATTGGGACTTCTCAATCCCTATGGTTATTTCAGGTGTATGAGTTGCTGTTTGAGCTGGTGTTCACCGGCGCGTAGCTCGAGCCAGTAGGTGCCAGCGGCGGGGAGTTCGGTTCCGTTGAGTTGCACCTGGTGCTTCCCGGCGGATCGAAATTCCTCTTGTTGCCAGAGGGCACGGCCTTGCAGGTCGTACACAGTCAGGCGTATATCTTCAGCTTTGAATAATTCAAAGTTGAGCGTTGTTGTATTGAAAAAAGGATTAGGCTGATTGGGTAAGAGGCGTAAGTTGCCTGCTTCGAGAATGCGTGTGCTGGTTTCGATATCTTTCACAGTAACGTAACCATGCACCAAAGTGATGGTGTCATACGGTCCAACCGCATAGTCACCAAACTCAATCGCAATGGGCGAATTCACAAACTTCAAACTATCCTCATCACGAGGACTTCCGATTACCCTCATTTGAACGACCATAATAGCCGCGGAGTCCTCCAGGGTATTTCCCTGGAAAGTTGGATCGTCCCAGCGAATACCTAAAGCACCTTCAGATACCCTATCCAGATTGACATTCAGCGCTGAAGTATCATTGAAATCTGAAAGGTTGACTTGCTGGAATTGAACAAACTCCAGAATGTCTGCATTCCATTCGATGGAAAACTGTGCTCCGATAATAGCGTTGAATTCCTTCACTTTTACTTCCATATCTATCATCTCTCCCTGTTCCACTTCCATCTCGGGCAACATTATGGTGAGTTGTGCCTTTACAGGCACAACAAACCACAATAACAAAGCAAAATATAACAGTAGCTTTCTAAACATATTTAACAATTGGTTATGGTTTTTTAACAGCAATTAAGCTGATTTGAATACAATTTATTCAGATACAATGCATGGTGTTTTCAGCAAATACCCGCGGCATTTGTGAGGGGAAAATATTTTCAAAAGGTTGTCAATGTATCTGTGTAATAATCCAAGATGCGGAGTACGTGGGTATTCTCAGGGTGTCCTGTAGACTTCTTGTTAAAAGCGTCAGCATGGGGATCAATCCAGCTAGCTGTCTAACGAAAGAAGCGTGTAGTCAAATCGTTTAGGATTTGAGTGGCGACCATCATGAGGAAGCCGAGTGGTCGTTTAGACCGATTTGTTAGGGGGTAAGGCAAAGCATCGATACGTGCTTTACGTTGTTGGGCCGGAAAATGGCCTAAAGTGCGGTTATTGGGAAAGTCAGTGTACAGTCTATTCATGAGATTATAATGGATTTCAGGCTCTAATAATAGAGGCAATCTTACCTCGTCAAATTACCGTAATGCAAAGGTCATTCCGTTCATGTTACGATTAGCAGCATGGGAGGGAATGTATTCTTAAGCAATCAGTTAGGAGGTAGCATTTCGATTATAAAAAAGTGTATTTACTTTTTTATGATCATTAAAAACAAACTTGACTTGAGCTGAAACTTAAAGATCCGCGAGAGAATTATCGCAATCAGGAGGAGAAGTGTGACCGGTATTCCGGCACAGCTTTGCGGAAGCTGGTTTCAGTTCATGGGATTTCAAAGGTGTACTAACGGTCGAATCCTTTTGATTCGTTTTGTTTTGATATGTTCGGTGTGTTAGTACAATGAAAGGGTAAAAATTTATCGCTTAGTTTTACCCTTTCGCTTACGATGACAAAGATACGCCATTCGATTACACCGATTGTACCCCAAAACTGGTATTTTTAATATTGAGGTAAAATTTATATTTGTCACAATAAATATGTTATCTAAGATTATTTATTGATATTTTATAAAATTATATTCATTTTAACTGTCACTAAGTTACTATACACTTTTTCATATCGCGTACCTAACGGCACGCCATCTTTACTTTTTATGTGTTTTTTACCCATATTAAGCCCTTAGCAGGGCTAAAAAATCCCGTTAGGGATTGAATTTAGGTAAATAATCTAAAAAAATAACCACTTTTCGTGCCTTTAGGTACGTAATATGAGATAAGTGAAGAAAAGTGTATAGCAACTTAAGCTGTCACAAAGCTTTCTTTATCTACCTTGCATTCTTTAGTAGATAAGCATCAATAACTAACAGCAACAAGGCCATTCAACTCAATCGTTGAATGGCCTTGTAAACTAAGCGTTAGCAGACACCTTTGGGTGACTAATACTATCGTCTATATCCTATAGTAAACTATTATCGTAAGCAATTTTGATCAACCCTGCGGTATTACTTACCCCCAGTTTACGCATGATGTTCTTCCGGTGTACACTAACGGTCTGATCAGAAATATAGAGCTCTTTTGCAATCTCCTTATTACTTAAGGCCTGTGAGATGAGGCGCAGGATCTCTAATTCCCGCTTAGTGAGGTTGTATTTTTTGATAAACTTATCTTCAAAGAAAATGGCTGCTTCCAGATGTTTAGGAGCCGTTTCCATGATTGCGTTA
>CBDUIU010000273.1:0-6072 GCA_965367335.1 uncultured Saprospiraceae bacterium | reverse complement strand
AATTGCCAAGCTACTTGCCAGGGAAATAAAAAAGGAAAAGGCATGAGCCAAGGTAGTCAGCAGGGCAAAGGCAAAGGAGTTTGTCCAAATAATAAAAGCACTATGAAAAATAGTGGGACACAAAGAAAAGGTACCGGAGGAGGAAAATTTTAGCCGCCTTTCATAAATAAATGCCATTGATGCTGGTCACAAAGGAAATATGTAATCAATTGAGCGATCGGGAAATCGTAGCTAAGTCCCTTGCCAACATTGATTACTTTTCCTGTTTGTATAACCGGTACGAATTACAACTCATGCGCTATGTCAAACACATTGCTTTGGTGAGTGATGAGGAAGCCGAGGATATTCTCCAGGATGCCTTTATCAAAGTCTGGAGAAATTTGAATGATTTCGATCCAAAGCTGAAATTATCGAGTTGGATCTATCGAATTGTACACAATGAAACCATTTCCGTTTGGCGGAAAAAGAAATCATTTGGCAAAGATCAAAAAGTAGACCTGTCGGATGATCGGCTTGCAGCGCTCTCAGGTGATCTGGAAACAGATAATGAAGCAACGCAAAAAGAAGGACTTACGCATCAGGTGTTGGAACTATTGCCTTTAAAATACAAGTCCGTCTTAGTATTGAAGTTTCTGGAAGGCATGAGCTACGAAGAAATTTCGGACGTGCTAAAGATACCCGAAGGAACAGTCGCCACCCGTATAAACCGGGCAAAAAAAGCGTTTGCAAAAATAGCATCACAGCAACATATTTCTTTCTTTGAAAAACAATAGTGATGGAAAAATCAAAAAAGATAATCGATAAAATCAAGAAAGAAGATATCCAACCGATTCCCAAGTGGTATTTCCGTGCAAAAAATAGCTTGGTCTGGCTGGCCTTTACCATTTCCTTATTTATCGGAGCAGCCGCATTTTCGGTTATTCTATACTCCATTCAGCAAACGGAGTTCAACCTGCTGTCTCACCTGTCCCACTCCGGGCTTGAATTATTTTTAGGCTTGCTGCCGTTTTTCTGGATTATAGCACTCCTCCTGTTTCTGGTACTTGCCATTGTTAGTATTCAAAAATCGAAGAAAGGATATAAGCTGAACTGGGCCCGATGGGTTGGTTTTAGTATTGCCATCAGCATATTGTTAGGAACTTTGTTTTTTATTGGGGGAGGTGCCCGGTGGCTGGACCACAGTTTTGCCGAGCAAGTAGGTTTGTACGAAGGAATTGAAGCAAAAAAAATGAAAATATGGATGAATCCTGAAGATGGTTTTTTAGCCGGAACTATTGAGCAAGTGGTTGGAGATGTACTGCATCTGGTTGACTTTGATCAAAAAAAATGGGAAGTCAATTACGCGGAGGCCTTCATCCCCCCGGCTGTATTTTTAGAAACAGCAGAACAAGTTAAATTAGTAGGGAAGATCACCGGCACCAATAGTTTCCGGGCAGAAGAGGTGCGGCCCTGGGGTGGAAAGCAGCAACAAGAGCGAATGAAAAAGAAGATGCAAAAGGGAAAACAACGTTAGTACTTTTAAAACGTGAAATAGTTGTTAGATATTTTTTTGAAAATGAAAGAAACCAATCACCCCTGCGTAGTAAAAGATGAAGAAAGATAGATTTAAAATCAATTACCTAAATAGTTATCAAAAATTAAAAATCATGAAAAAGCAAATATTAAATTTAAGTTGGCTATTTGTTTTAGCATTAGCCCTGCCACTGTTCACCCAGTGTGACAAAAATGACGACCCCGTCGAAGAAAAGAAACTGCTGTTGGTTGATGAAACCGATGGTTCCTCTAACATGGATATCGCCGTCTGCCAAACCTCGATAGACAATCTGCCGGTCGAATCCTTAAGCCAGGAAGAAATGGACGGGATCTTATGGATGAGAGAGGAAGAAAAATTAGCACGTGATGTTTATCTGACGCTGTTTACGCAGTGGAACGCACAGGTATTTGAGAACATAGCCTCCGCTGAGGGGACTCATTTCGAGGTCATGCGCTTATTAATTAACCGCTATAATTTAACCGATCCGGCAGCAGGTAATGCCGCAGGTGTGTTTACCAACCCCGTCATCCAAAACCTATATGATTCTCTGACCCAGGTGGGCAGCAATAGTTTAGTGGACGCCCTGAAAGTAGGTGCGACAATTGAAGAAATTGATATCCTGGATTTGGTAGATCAAATTAACAATATTATTGATAACCAGGATCTTGAATTGATTTACGCTAATCTTTTAGCGGGCTCCCGCAATCACCTGCGTGCCTACGTGAAAAACCTCGATCGACAAGGCGTCACTTATGTTCCCCAATATCTGACCCAAAGTGCCTATGATGATATTATCAGCGAAGATTGGGAGCAGGGGCGTGGCAATGGCCGGTAATACAGGAATAACGTAAATCTAGATGTTAGCAGTGGACAGCGTAGCCCTTGCCAAAAGGATGAATAGGGGAGGAATAAGCAGGTAAGTCCGTATGACCGATGAAAGCCTGGAGATGTGTAACAATGTAATCACAGATGCAATGCAAATTAGTGGTGCACCACTATTGACCATAGGTACTAATATTTTTTAGTGCCTGCAACTTGAGAATCTTAATGTCTCTCCGATTGATCTCAATCAGATTTTCCTTGGCAAAAGCGGACAAGACACGGATGGCATTTGCAGTGGTCATATTGGCAAGGGCTGCCAGGTCTGCTCTTTTTAATTTCACGTTCAACACCTCACTTTCCGGTGAGGTGCCATAAACATCATAGATCATGACCAGCGCGTCAGCCAGTCGACCTCTAATGTGCTTTTGAGTAAGGTTAATTATCCGTAAATCCGCTTCATTCAATTCTTGTGCAAATCTGCGAATGATCTTAAAGGCCAGGTGGCTATTGTTGTCGACGATGTTAAAAAAATCTGCTTTATCCACGATACAAACAGATACATCTTCGAGGGCGATAGCAGAAGTCAAATAGTTGTATTCTCCCATCAACGCCCGGAACCCAATGAAATCTACCGGCTTTTTAAGCGCGACAATTTGTTCATTACCGATAACGCCGGTTCTGGTGATTTTTACCTTTCCCTGGTTCAGGCATAATAATCCCTGTGGCTTAGCACCTTCTTTGAAAATTGTTTCGCCGCTTTTATATTCAACCACATACCGCTTATGATTTAAGATAGCTAATTCCGTAGGGTTCAATTCACTCAAAAGAGATTTTCTTCTTTTCAGGCAAGTACTGCAGGAAACGGTACACATATCCGATAAAGTGGAGGAATTGCTGGAAATACCCATTGGTAATGACAAGTTTATAGTTACATTTTCAATTTGGGGGGTATGGCTTGTGACTTTCTGACCTCAAGGTAAGGCGTGTTCTTTTTGAAAAGAGTGATTTTTGTCACTGCGCTGATGGTAGCCAGTAACTTTTTTGTAAAATAACAGGTGATGCGCGGTCTTAAAACAAGACGGGAGACTATTTCCTCCTCCCGATGTAGTGGCGGTTATTATACGCCATCATTACAATAACCAGTGCGTTACAAACACACTGGTTATTGGCGTTGCTTTTCCTATCGTAGCGGTTTGTTCACTTGCCAAAACACAAGTAAGCGCTACCTTTACCCACATTCCGAAAATCCACAACTTTTGCAAATCAAACAGCCCTCCTTAAAAACCAACCCATTGGGATCCCCACAATTTTTACAATGTTCTTTCACGGCGCGGGTACCATCAGGTATAAACTTTTTCAGGGCCCTCACGACACCGTTTTTCCAGGTATTAATATGTTCCTTATCAAGGTGCAGGCCTGATACTAATTCTACCACAAAAGGTAAGGGCATACCGTGGCGCAGTACCCCGGAAATCAGCTTAGCATAATTCCAATACGCTTTGTCGAAAGATCGGGACAAGCCCTGGTAAGTTACTAAATAGCCATCCTTATCCACATACTGAAAGTCATAACGGTTTTGGCCATTTTCATTTTTTACTTTAATTACCCAGCCCTTATTAAGGCCCTTGGGCAAAACAAAAGTATCTTCAGCACGACCGGTAAATATCTCGTATGGCTTGCCCTCTAAGAGGCCAACCACTGCTATCCATTTCTCGTGATTATTCTGAAAGCGGACGACATCTGCTTCCAGTTTTTCAGGGCGTTTAGGAGAGTTGTTTTCCCGGAACGAAGTCTCCAGCGTCTCCTTATTATCTGCTACGAGCACTCCGGTCCGCGATCCGTCACGATAAACTGTGATGCCCTTACAGCCACATTCCCAGGCGGTCTTATAGATTTCTCCCACCAGCTCCACAGGGGCAGTATTTGGAATATTGACCGTAACACTAATAGAGTGATCCACCCATTTTTGAATAGCACCCTGCATCTTTACTTTCTGCACCCAGTCTATATCGTTTGCTGTCGAATTGTGATAAGGTGATTGGCGAATGATGTCTTGTAACTCACCTTCCGGTAGCGCACGCGCCGCTTCAACATCGTAACCATTGACCTCCAGCCAGTGAATAAACTTTGGATGCAAAACATTATATTCTTCCCAATAATCACCTGCATCATCCTGAAAACTGATGACAACACCCTGGTCATTCGGATTGACTTTTCTCCGTCTTTTATACGCCACCATGAACACCGGTTCAATGCCGGACGAAGTCTGGGTCATCAGGCTGGTGGTACCAGTCGGTGCAATCGTCAGCAAGGCGATGTTTCGTCGACCGTACTTGACCATATCCCGGTATAAAGCTTCATCGGCTGCTTTCATTCTTTTGATAAAAGGATTGGTTTTCTCCCGGGCCGCATCATAAATGTCAAATGCTCCCCTTGCTTTGGCTAAATCAACAGAAGCCTGATAAACAGAGAGGGCCAATGTTTTGTGAATATTTACGGAAAAATCAATAGCTTCGTTAGTCCCATATTGTAAGCCTAGGGCGGCTAACATATCTCCTTCTGCCGTAATGCCGATCCCGGTTCGGCGGCCTTCCACACACTTGACACGGATTTTTTCCCAAAGCCGTCTTTCCGTAGCTTTGAGCTCCTCGGCCTCCGGATCGGATGCGATCTTTGCCAGGATGCGATCGATTTTTTCGATCTCCAGATCAATGATGTCATCCATGATCCGTTGGGCCAGCCGGGCATGTTTGCGGAATAAATTAAAATTGAAGTTGGCCTGATCCGTAAAAGGCTGCTCTATGTAGCCGAATAAGTTCAAAGCGAGTAGGCGGCAACTGTCATACGGACATAGCGGAATTTCTCCGCAGGGGTTTGTAGACACGGTCTTATAGCCAAGGTCTGCGTAACAATCCGGAATCGATTCGCGAATAATTGTATCCCAGAAAAGAATGCCAGGCTCTGCGGATTTCCAGGCATTGTGAACAATCTTTTCCCAAAGGGCCTTCGCCTCTATCTCTCTGACCAACTTTGGCTTTTTAGCATTAACCGGAAACTGCTGGGTGTATTTTTTTCCGGCCAGGGCAGCTTTCATAAATGCATCTTCAATTCGCAAGGAAATATTGGCACCGGTGACCTTACCTTGTTCCAGTTTTGCATTTATAAAATCCTCTGCATCCGGGTGGCTGATTGAAATACTTAACATCAGCGCGCCTCGGCGTCCGTCCTGGGCCACTTCCCGGGTGCTATTGGAATAACGCTCCATGAAAGGCAGGATTCCCGTAGAGCTTAAGGCACTATTCATCACCGGGCTTCCCTGGGCCCGGATATGAGATAGGTCATGACCTACACCACCGCGACGTTTCATCAATTGAGCCTGTTCTTCATCTATGCGCATGATACCACCGTAGGAATCCGCCTCATTTCCAATCACAAAACAATTGGACAGTGAAGAGATCTGAAAGTCATTTCCAATCCCGGCCATTGGCCCACCCTGAGGTACGATATACCGAAAGTCTTTCAACAAGGAATAAATTTCCTTTTCGCTAAGCGGGTCCGGATACTTGTTTTCGATCCGTGCAATCTCCCGGGCAAGGCGATGGTGCATATCATCAGGGCTGCACTCGTATAGTTTGCCGGAAGCATCTTTGAGCGCATACTTGTTTATCCAGACGGTTGCTGCCAGCGTATCGCCTTTAAAATATTTGGTAGCAACC
>CBDUIU010000272.1:0-6081 GCA_965367335.1 uncultured Saprospiraceae bacterium | reverse complement strand
CCCGATAATTATCGGGAACGGCGAACAAATTTAACGTAGTACAGGATAAAATTTGCTCATTGCAGCCGATTGAGATGGGCCAGAACAAGTCTAATTAATACTTTAACAACTTAAAGACAGGAAAGGGTTAAAAAAAAGATCCCTCAATAATCGAGTGACTTGAGGGATCTCTGCCTATCTGTTATGGAGGTGTTACTGCTAGACCTCCACCTGTACAGACAGGTGAATATACTAGGGAATAGGTAAGACAAATTTGTGTTGGGAGGTTATACTTCAATTAGGTAAGCATTCGCTGTAATACGAATCTACTTTAATTGAAGAAGTGTGCGGACAGACCTCTCCAGTATGTTTGTTAAACGGTTTTCTTACACCAATACAGATATATTGATGCGAAGTACACGGTTTTTGGATTTATACAAATCACTAAAAACAGTTGTGTACTATTTGTCCTTCTGGTAAAATTGAATTTATGAAAGTCCCGGTTGGGGCTTCATTTGTTTTCTATGGTATGTTGTCTTTTTCTAATATGTTGATTAGTAAGACAATGCGAAGATAAACAGGTTTTTTAAATAAGCAAAGCTTTTTACAAAAAATTAACGTTGAGCTAATTTGGAGATGTTACTGCGCACAACAATCAAGACGATTAGGCTGGGTCAAATCGCCTCAGGTCAGCCTCGGATGTAAGTGAGGAACCCGTTAATAAGTGTTGAACTAATTCTTCGGCAAAATAAGGTCCTAAGGATGTTCCTTTGGTGCCCAGGCCGTTGAAAAGTAGCAAATGAGAATGGTTGGGGTGACGACCGATCAGCGGTCTACGATCTACCACGGTAGGGCGAATGGCAGCCTGATGCTTTAGGATGGTGAAGTCGACAGCCAGGTCTTTATGGATGCGTTTGAGTAGCCAGTTTTTACCAGCTTCAGAAGGCTGATCATCCGTACTATTCCATTCGTAATTGCTTCCGACCCAATAGGTTTCAGGTGCAATTGGCGCATAGATCATATGGTGTTTTAGCAAATAATTGGTATCATATCCTGGGATCTGAAGATGAAGTACTTCTCCTTTCGATAAGTTCCAGGGGAGGTAACTGAACCACGGATTGTTAATGACTTGATGACCTTCACAGAAGATGATAGATTCCGCTTGCAGCTCTTCATACTCTACACTATCTGGCTGCAGGGTTAGTTTGTTATAATCAAACTTTCGATGGGAGAGTAGCCCTGCTTGTTGCCATTTTTCTTTATAAAATGTAATGAGTTGGGAAATGTTTACCTGAGCTGCACCCAGGGTGGTTCCGAGTGAAAAAACACCTTTAAAGTTGTTTTGGCAGGGAAAGTTATCCGGAGGGCCCTCCATATGTCCTTTCATTTCCGGCCAAGCTGAACGACTATGCCATTCATTTTCCTGTTCAGCATTGATAAGGACCCGGATCGCTAAACCAGTTTCTTCCTCAATAGAGCGATACATCTTTTTAGCTACCGGGAAAAGCTCATGAAATAACCAGCTTTTGGCGTACCTTCTACCCGTTACCGGATTAATGATACCAGCAGCAACTTTAGTGGAAGAGCCGTGGTGAGCTGCGTCAATCAGATGAACTTTTTTGCCAGCTTGGATCAATAGACGAGCTAATAAAGTGCCCGCAAGGCCTTGGCCGACAAGGAGGTAATCTATTTTTAAGGGAATTAAGGACAAAAGATAAATTTTTACTAGTAGAAAAATCCCTTAAAAGTAGACTACTCAACTCACTTGAACAAATTAATTAATTTGGATTTGTCCACTATGTAAGGTCCCTTTTTGACGATCAAGCAACTTTCCATTGAGATTATACTTCTTGATAAAGTAATGGACAGGTTCTCCTCTCTTATCATCAAGAATTTTAATGCTGCTATGTCTTTGTAAATCCATTGCCGATTTGAGCTTGATTCGGTCTTGCTTTAATGTTCCAAAAACAGCATACTCCAAATCAATAATTATGAAACTAACCTCCTTGGATTTGACCTGATTCCAATCACCATTTATGTAGATGTTTTTGGAGGAGAAAGGAACCGTTAGTTTTTTTACCTTATCACTGGAACCCACCCAGTCCGTTTTCAATACTTGACCATCACGCAGGATATAGACTACTTTATATTGGTACTCATCTTTTTCACCATTTGGGTTAAGGGCGTATTTAAACTTCAGGTGTGGCTTAAAATTCTGCGGTCGCATATCAGTAGATTTTTTTCCGGAAAATTGTCTGGTCGGATCACTATTTTTCATTTCAACACTTAAGGTCTTTATGAAAGCGTGGTACTGAGAAAAATCGCTAATATCGAATGCGACTTCCCGCAAGACAGGCCCTTCGTCGATGTCCACCTTTACCTCCTCAGGGAGTTCTGATGGAATAACATTGTCATCGGAAAGTTGAACTGGATTATCATAAGCAGGAGGGAGGATGTCTTCAGTTTTGCTTTTCGCAACATGGTCATTTAAATCTTGGGTTATTTCTTTTTTATTTTTGGACAGATTTTCCTCTGGCTGCACTTTAAGCACTTTGTCTTTAGTATCCACCATTTTTTTCTTTACTTCTTCTACTTCATCTTTAAGGTCAGTCTCACTTTGAGACATAGAGTCAATGGGATTTTCCGTATTAAAAAGTTGTAATTTTTGTTTTACCTGATCAGTAAACTCACCTGATTCGCCGAACTTGTTAAGGTAAGTTTCAAAGTCATCGCGAAGATCAGAAGCCAGTGCCATTTTGAAATAAGCCTGTTCAATATATTTCCCCTCCTGCCCGTAATTATCAATATAACTTTGATAACCATCTTGATCATCTTTAATTTGAGCAATTTGCCACCTGACTTCTTGAGGCAGGTCAAAAGCAAAGCTTGCTAATGATGTTATAAAAAGTAGGGCAAATACCGTAGCGAATCGCCTGATATTTGTAAATATAGGAGTGGAAAAAGAGTTTTGAGTGCCTGAGGAAACGTATAATCCTACGTCACCATATTCAAAAGCAGTTTCTGGTTGCACAGGTATGGTTACGATGGTAATTTTTTCTTCTAAAACAATCTCACGTTTTCTTTCTTTACCATTTATTTCTTCTAATACACTGACTTTTAGTAATAAAGGAAAAATCCCGGAGCGTACCGGCTTCACCATGAAAATCCATTCGGTATAGTCATCCTCATCAAGAAATTGTTCCGGGCTGCTGATTGCATTAATCTGAAAGGCTCCTTCTGTTGTAGGACTAAGCAATTCAACCCCCATCACTTCAGCTATTCTAATAGACTGAATCTTCGTATTTTCAGTTAATTCAATTCGTTCCAGCAAATAATCTTCTTCAAAAGCCAGCCGGACGACACAGCGAGTCGCTTGATCCAGCGTCATCATACCTGGAATCTGATAAAGAATGGCGCCTCGTTTAGTGGATTTTTTTTTGCTGGAAGGATTTAGGTCTTGCTCGGATAAGCTATCAATAAGTGTAAGGGTGTCCTCACGGAGGATATTATATTGTCGTTGTAAATCATCTTGGGTGATAATTCCCTTGATTCGTTGTTTATTGATCTGCTTTAAACGGCTTTCTATCTGAATAACTTGATTGAAAATATCAGTATGATGACGAAAAACCTGTTTTAGTTTTTGTAAGGATTCACCTATGTTATTAACAAGAATAAGTTTAAGGTCTTGCTGTAATGCTGATAATCCAATGCTTATCGGAAACATATAATTATAATTAATTAAAGTATGTTTCCCTTCCGTAAATATTTTCTCAAAAAATACACTACAAAAATAAAAAATAACTTAGGAATAAAAAATGACTATAAATAGCCAAATTTATAATTTACCCAGGAAATCTCTGTCCGCTTTCTTTAGCTTTGCTACCACCAAGTCATAGGAATGATCAATCAAGCTTAGTAATAATTTTTCTTCCAAACCATCTTCAAAGAACACTGTATTCCAATGGATCTTACTCATATGGTAACCAGGTTGGATCTGATCGTAGGTATCTCTTAACTCTTGCGCGTACTCAGGGTTACACTTTAAGTTGACCTGAAACGGTATCCGCTCAAGCCCCGTGAGTGCAAACATTTTACCCATAACTTTAAACACCAGGGTTTGTTCATCAAAAGGAAATTCTTCGGTTACTCCTTTTTTATGCAGACAATATTCCCGAAATGATTCAATGTCCATAATTTTTTTCAGATTGAGGGAAAAAAAACCTTACTTATAGTGTCTAATGCTAGGATGTCTCTGATTAAAAAATAATTTAGAGCTTTAGATCCATCCAAGTAGTTGAAAATCAATTGTATCATTTCGGTGGTTATGCTATAAATCGGCACAATCACCAAAGTAAACACTCAAATTTATGAAAAACTGGCAGCAAATTACATTTCTCTTTTTGGTTTTATTAATGGGACAAAGCAGCTTTGCTCAGCGAGGTATGAATATGGATCCCGCAGAAAGAGCTAAAAAGCAAACCGAGGCTATGAAAGAACAACTAACGCTATCCGATGCTCAAGCAAGCAAAGTGGAAGCAGTGTTGTTGGCTACCTCTGAAAAAATGATGACCGCAAGAGAAGAAGCTGATGGAGATCGTTCAGCTATGCGCGAAGCTATGAAAACGATTCAGGAGGAAAAAATGGATGAGATGAAAAAATACTTGACAGCTGAACAGTTTACAGCATATGAAAAAATGGAGCAGGAAGCGCTGGAACGTCGTCAGGAGCGAATGAATGGGAAAAAAGGCAAAGGTAAAAAGCAGCGGGAAGATAAAAGTTAATAAGTGCATTTCCGCTTGATAGCAGAAATATTCAAATTCAAATAGATATAGGGACTATTCTAAAAATTGTGTCCATTCTAGGACCCGCCCACTTGTGGGGTACTGTGAGCTAGCAGATTGGGAACTTTTATGATACATTTTTGGGATAGTCCTATTATATTTAACAATAAATACACGAAAACCGAGTGATTTTTCTACACTTTTGCAATTGTCCTGTCCTTAGTCAGACGAAGCTACTCCTAATAACACACAACGTTTTCTCATTCACAGCTAACTCCCGTCCATGAAAAAAATTCAAATTTGCTTAATAAGCCTCCTGTTTTTTTCCTTTCATCTTTCTGCACAAGAATTCAGCCTGAAAGGAATTATTCTGGATGAGACACAACAAGCTCTCCCCGGAGCCCATGTTTCACTTCAATATCCATGGGGAGAAGTAGTAAAAACAACTGTCTCTGAAGACAATGGCAGGTTCTTTTTTGAAAAACTTGAGAAAGGGGGCTATAAATTGGAAGTCACCTATATAGGATTTCAAACGGTTAATTCGGAGGTAACGATTGATCAGGCTAATCTGGATATGGGGGGGGTAGTTTTACAGGAGGCCGCCGTAGATTTAGATCAGGTAGAAGTAAAGGAAAAAATTCCATTGGCCACTCAAAACGGCGATACGACGAATTATAGCTCAAGCGCCTATAAAGTATTACCAGATGCAAATGCGGAAGACCTCATTCGGAAGATGCCAGGTGTAGTAATTCAGAATGGAAAAGTAACTGCTCAGGGAGAAGATGTAAAAGAAGTGTTAGTAGATGGTAAGCCATTTTTTGGGAATGATCCGAATGCGGCCTTGAAAAACTTACCCGCGGAGATCATTAGCAAAATTCAGATCTTTGACCAGAAGAGTGATCAGGCGAATTTTACCGGCTTTGACGATGGAGAAACTTCTAAAGTCATCAACATCATTACCAAGGTTGATATGCGCAACGGGCAGTTTGGGAAATTGTATGCGGCCTATGGTCCGGATAATTATTATCAGGCTGGAGGAAGCACAAATTTCTTTGACGGTGACCGTCGTATTTCTATCATCGGCCAAACGAATAATATCAATATTCAAAACTTTGCAACGGAGGATTTGCTCGGCGTAGTGGGTGGTTCTGGTCGGCGAGGTGGTCGTGGGTTTGGTGGCCGGGGTGGAGGACGAAGAGGCGGAGGTGGGTCTTCTGTTAATGACTTTTTAATAGAACAACAAGGAGGAATTGCCGAGACGCATGCAATTGGGGTAAATTATTCGGATCAATGGGGAAAAAACTTGGAAGTCAATGGCTCT
>CBDUIU010000271.1:0-6091 GCA_965367335.1 uncultured Saprospiraceae bacterium | reverse complement strand
AGCAAAAGATACCCTATAATGATTCAAACGATACTCGAATCCACCGCTGCTGCCGTAAAAGAACTCTATGGCGCCGATGTTGCCCCTGAAAGCATTGTCTGGAATGAAACCCGCAAGGAGTTCGAAGGTGATTATACCATTGTTGTCTTTCCTTTCACGAAAGCTGCGAAAATGGCACCACCACAGATTGCCAGCCAACTTGGTGATTATTTCATCGAAAAGGTACCGGCTATTGCTCGTTATAATGTGGTCAAAGGCTTTTTGAATTTGGTGATTAATGATGAGTACTGGTTAGAACGACTTGAAGTCATTGAAGCAAAGCCGGATTATGGCCAGTTGCCGGCTACCGGTAAAAAGGTTATGGTTGAGTTTTCCTCCCCGAATACAAACAAACCGTTACACCTTGGGCATATCCGGAATATCTTGTTGGGCTGGTCTACGAGCCAGATCCAGCAAGCTGCAGGGAACGAAGTGGTCAAAGTTCAGATCATCAACGACCGGGGCATAGCTATCTGTAAAAGTATGTTGGCCTGGAAAAAATTTGGCGGTGGAGAAACACCTGAATCTACCGGTGTTAAGGGAGATCATCTGGTTGGTAAGTATTATGTTAAATTTGAACAGGCCTTTCAAGAAGAATACCGTTCCTGGCAAGATACCGAAGCGGCAGTTGCTGTACTGGCGGAAAGAAATAAGGAAGATTTGCCAACAGAGGAGTTTTTTAAAAATTACAAAAATGAATATTTCAATCGCTTCAGTGAATTAGGGGCAGAGGCAAAGCAAATGCTGCTGGATTGGGAAGCTAATCAACCTGAAGTAAGACAATTGTGGGAGACCATGAACGGCTGGGTCTACAGTGGTTTCAATACGACCTATGATGCTTTGGGTGTCAGTTTCGACAAACTATATTATGAATCTGAGACTTATTTGTTAGGTAAAGAATTTATTGAACAGGGATTGAAAGATGGCATTTTTTACCAAAAAGAGGATGGGTCTGTCTGGATTGATTTGACTGAGGCTAAATTGGATCATAAAATTGTTTTGCGAAGTGATGGCACCTCGGTATACATTACTCAGGATATCGGTACTGCTCAGCGCCGGTATGAAGACTTTGGTGTGGACAGTATGATCTATGTGGTAGCTGATGAACAAAACTATCACTTCAAAGTGTTATTTGAAACCATCAAGCGCCTGGGAAAACCTTATGCGGAAGGCTTGCATCATTTGTCTTATGGCATGGTTGATCTGCCTACTGGCCGGATGAAGTCCCGGGAGGGAACTGTCGTCGACGCTGATGATTTGCTTAACGAAGTATACCTGGAAGCCTCCTCTGCAGCTCATGATCGGGGTAGTTTGGCCGAAATGACCGAAGCCGAGCAAAATCAAACGATTCGCAATATTAGTCTGGGTGCTTTGAAATATTACATCCTTAAGGTGAATCCCCGGAAGAAAATGGTTTTTAACCCCTCTGAATCCGTGGACCTACAGGGCAATACCGGACCGTATATCCAGAACGCTTATGTTCGGATTCAGGCTATCCAAAGAAAGCTGGGAACCATTGACCTGGCACCGGCTGCAGCCTATAAAAGCCTGGAAGGGGTAGAAAAGGAACTGATCATTCTGCTTAATGATTTTGAACAGAAAATTAGCGAGGCTGCGGATCAATTGGATCCATCTGTGATGGCAGCATATTGTTATGATTTGGCCAAAACCTTTCATAGGTTTTACCATGATTTCCAGATTCTCCGTGCTGAATCGGATGCTGCGCAGGCCTTTCGTCTTCGCTTGATACGGATGACCGGCCATGTGCTTGCCCGTGGCATGAAGCTGTTGGGTGTCGAAATGCCGGAACGTATGTGATGCAGTTAAGCTCACTTTTTTGAAAGGGACCATGACTTATAGCTAAGTATCCTTTTCATGATTTTATTAGATTAACCCTCTCGATAGCATAACTTTTAACCAATGACCAACGAAGAAAAAATAACCTCGCTTAATTTTATCGAGCAAATTATTGAAGCTGACCGTGACACTAAAGGTGAAGACTTTTTTGTCCACACCCGCTTTCCACCAGAGCCCAATGGTTACCTGCATATTGGTCATGTTAAAGCCATTTGGATCAACTTTGAATTAGCCAAAAAGTATGGTGGAAAAACGAATCTCCGTTTTGACGATACTAATCCGGTAACGGAAGAGACAGAATATGTCGATAGCATCAAAAAAGATATCAAATGGTTGGGCTACGACTGGGAAGATCGCGAGTACTTTGCTTCTGATTATTTCCCTCAGCTCTATGATTTCGCAGTTACCTTGATTAAAAAGGGGCTAGCTTATGTTGATGATTCTTCACCCGATGAAATTGCAGCGATGAAGGGCACACCAACTGAACCTGGAACCAACAGCCCTTTTCGGGAGCGTAGTGTTGAGGAAAATTTGACGCTTTTCGAAAAAATGAAAAATGGAGATTTTCCCGATGGCTCGAAAGTGTTGCGTGCTAAGATCGACATGGGCGCTGCTAATATGTGGTTGCGAGATCCGCTGATGTATCGGATAAAACATGCTCATCATCACCGTACTGGAGATGACTGGTGTATTTATCCCATGTATGACTTTGCCCATGGGCAGTCTGATGCCATTGAGCACATCACCTATTCACTTTGTTCATTGGAGTTTCGTCATCATCGCGATCTATATGATTGGTTTATAGAAAAGTTGGAAATTTTTCCTTCTCGTCAAATTGAGTTTGCAAGAATGAATGTAGACTTTCTGATTACTTCCAAAAGACGATTACTTAGGTTGGTCGATCAGGGATTTGTCGACGGATGGGATGATCCGCGGATGCCTACGGTTTCCGGAATGCGTCGTAGGGGGTATCCGGCGGATGCTTTACGTCTGTTTGCGGAAAAAACGGGAGTTGCCCGCAGAGACAATCAAATTGAAATTGCGTTGTTAGAATCATGTGTCAGAGATTCACTGAATAAGACTACTCCTCGGGTCATGGCAGTTTTGGATCCAATTAAAGTTGTGATCACCAATTATCCGGAAGGACAAACGGAGGAGATGGAAGCGGTGAATAACCCTGAAGATGAAAGTATGGGTTCGAGAATGCTTCCGTTTTCCAATGAGCTCTATATCGAGTCCGGCGACTTTATGGAAGATCCGCCAAGAAAGTATTTTCGCCTGAAGCCAGAAGGGGTTGTCCGGTTGAAAAATGCTTATATCATTCAGTGCAATGAGGTGGTGAAAAACGAAGATGGAAGCATAAAAGAATTACGGTGTACTTATTTTTCAGATAGTCGAAGTGGATCGGATACTTCCGGTATCAAAGTAAAAGGGACCATCCACTGGGTATCTGCCAAGCATGCCCTGGAGGCAGAAGTTCGGCTTTATGATCGCCTTTTCGCTGTTGAAAACCCATTGGCGGATGAGGAAAAGGACTTTCTGGAATACATTAATCCAGATTCCTTAAAAGTGATTACGGGATATCTGGAACCTAGTCTGAGAACAGCAGAGCCTGGGGCCCAAGTTCAATTTATGCGCAACGGATATTATTGTGTTGATCCCGATTCCACTGCAGATCGCTTAGTAATTAATAAAACGGTGGGTTTAAGAGATAGCTGGGCGAAGAAACAAAAGAAATGATGTAAAACGGGCAAAGGTGAGAAACTTTACGGCTAGAAAGCCTGATAAATTTTAGCCATATTTCCATAGGTCCAAACTACCACATTTCCACATTAATTATATCTTTGTCTCATCATGCAAAAAGGACGAACGATACTCTCTAATGAACGCTTTGAATTAACCATTGATCGCCTCTGCCATCAATTGATCGAAGCATATGGAGCGTTTGAAAATACCTGCATCATCGGGGTACAGCATAGAGGAGTGCTTTTTGCGGACCGCATCCACCAGCGGTTAAAAACGATTCTGCCAAAGTCAAAAATCGAATATGGTCGCCTGGATATTACTTTTTACCGGGATGATTACCGGATGCGGGCAGAACCACTCAGGGCGAATACTACCGAACTGGATTTCCTGATCGAAGGGAAGCGAGTGATCTTAATTGATGATGTACTTTATTCAGGTCGTACCATTCAGGCTAGTTTAACCGCCCTGCAGCACTATGGCCGCCCAAATCAGGTAGAGCTGTTAGTATTGGTTGACAGGCGCTTTAATCGCCATTTACCGATACAGGCGGATTATATTGGAATGACCGTCGATGCTATTGATGAGGCTTATGTAAAAGTGGAATGGGGTGAAACCAATGCGTCAAATAAGGTTATTTTATATGCACAAAAACAGTAGAAAAGGCTAGATATGCCAACAAAAAAGCCATCAGTAGCAGAGCTGAGTACCCGCCATGTTTTAGGGATTAAATACCTGACACCAGGCGATGTACAATTGATCCTGGATACAGCGGTTCAATTCAAGGAAGTCATTAATCGCCCTATTAAAAAAGTTCCTTCCTTGCGTGATGTCACGATCGCAAACCTTTTTTTTGAAAATTCTACCCGAACACGTATTTCATTTGAACTGGCAGAAAAACGCCTATCTGCAGACGTTGTCAATTTTTCGGCCTCTTCGTCCTCTGTAAAAAAAGGAGAAACATTGCTGGATACGGTCAACAATATCCTATCTATGAAAGTGGATATGGTGGTGATGCGTCATCCGGCACCCGGAGCTGCCTTTTTTCTCTCCAAGCATATTCCTGCTAACATTATTAATGCAGGTGACGGCACACACGAACATCCCACTCAGGCCCTGCTCGATGCTTATTCTATTAGAGAAAAAATAGGAGACCTAAAAGGGAAAAAGATAGCGATTATCGGTGATATCTTACATTCCAGAGTTGCTTTGAGCAATGTGTTTTGCCTACAAAAACTAGGAGCTAAGGTTCGGGTTTGTGGTCCGCCTACCCTTATTCCCAGGCATATGCACCGCTTAGGAGTGGAAGTTTCCTATGATTTACGAGACACCTTGCAATGGTGTGATGTAGCCAATGTTCTACGGATCCAATTGGAACGCCAAAATATAAAATATTTCCCATCGTTACGGGAATATACCCGTTACTTCGGAATTGATAGAAAACTATTGGAAAGCCTTGATAAAGAAATAGTTATCATGCACCCTGGGCCGATCAACCGAGGGGTAGAATTAGCAGGGGATGTAGCGGATTCTAACCAGGCGATTATTTTGGATCAGGTAGAAAATGGGGTAGCCGTTCGAATGGCCATTTTATTCCTTCTGGCAACAAAACGCTAGAACTTCTCGTTTACCCAATAAAATTAGAAGATTACCGGGCAGAAGTTCTGTTGGTGAATCCTAATAAAACAACCATTATACAGACCTACTTTCTCGCAGCCTGGGGTTTATTGTTTCCTAAACAAGTTGTCTCCTCAATTCCTCAAATGATGGTCGATATGAATAGCTAATCTATTCATAGTTAGCGCACTATTTTCCAATAATTAAATTATATTGTGGTTAAAAGTTAAAACCCTTGGTATGAAACTTACCAGTATCAATTTTGCCGTATTGCTTTTTCTGTTTTCTTTTCCATTGGCTATATCTGCACAGGACTGCTCCAGCCGGATTGCTGAAAACAAAGTCATAGGTGGAACGCAATTCCTGAAATCTCAAGAGATAACCATGGTCGTCCGTGGTAGTTATAGCTATTCCATCGAATTAATGACGGATGAAAAAGGTGTCGTGGGAAAAGTCTACTCTAAAGGTGGAGTGGAGTTCAACCAGGATGATGAGATCATTTTTATGGATAAAAATAGCTCGCGCAAGGTTTATCGATTCATAGAAATGCAGGAATTAAAGAAGACAGGTGGCTCCCCAGTCCATATTAATATTTTGCAAATGGACCTGGCAGCTATTGAGTGGTTTAGTTCTACCACACTGGGTACCATTTACATTAAAAATAATATAAGTAACAAGATGTTTAAATTTACGGTCAACGCTAGTCGACAAGCTGAATTTAAGCAAACTGCTATATGTTTTAATCAATTACTGGATAAAGGTAAAGTCAGTAATGTTGCCCTGACCGGTAATGAACTTTCGCCGTCTGCATCCAATAGTAATACACCCGGGAGTG
>CBDUIU010000270.1:0-6100 GCA_965367335.1 uncultured Saprospiraceae bacterium | reverse complement strand
CAAGTATGACGTATCCTGTGCGTCCAGCGGCAGTAATCGAAAAAATACAAAAGATGGCCTTGGAAACTCCACGGGCATGGGCATTTGTCACAGTTATACCGAGGATGGTCGCTGTGTCTCTCTTCTTAAAATCTTGCTAACCAATCATTGCATATTTGACTGTGCTTATTGTGTTAGCCGGAAAAGTAATGACATCAAACGCGCCGCTTTCACCGTTCAGGAAGTGGTTGATCTAACCATTAATTTTTACCGCCGAAACTATATCGAAGGATTGTTTCTCAGTTCCGGAATTTTCAAAGATGCGGATTATACCATGGAGCGCTTGGTGCGTATAGCCAAGGAGCTTCGGACAGAGCATAAATTTAATGGGTATATCCACCTCAAGGCTATCCCCGGAGCTAGCGATGAGCTGATTCATGAGGCCGGGCTTTATGCAGATCGGCTGAGTGTAAATCTGGAAATCCCTTCGGAAATGAGTTTGAAAAAAGTGGCACCGGAAAAAAACTATGCTGATGTCTACCAGCCGATGAATTATTTGCAGGAAGCTATTTCGGGGTATAAGCAAGAAAAAAAGATCATTAAATCGACACCCAAATTTGCGCCGGCCGGGCAAAGTACTCAAATGGTTATTGGTGCAACACCGGAGAATGACCTGCACATTCTTAACCTGGCGAATGATCTATACCAAAGCCAACAACTTCGGCGGGTATACTATTCCGGTTATATTCCAATTAGTGATGATAACCGCCTGCCAGCAATCCGTCAGGCACCACTCAAACGAGAAAATCGGCTTTATCAGGCTGATTGGCTCCTGCGCTTTTATGGCTTTGAGGTTGATGAAATTGTAGATGATCAGCACCCCGATCTTGATTTGGAGTTGGACCCAAAGATGGCCTATGCCCTGAGGCACCCGCAAGTCTTTCCGGTAAATATTAATACGGCCTCATATGAATTGATTCTACGGATTCCGGGAGTAGGCGTGAAATCAGCAAAGAAAATAGTTGCCGCTCGTCGCCATGGAAAATTACGCAAAGAGCATTTAAAAAAGATTGGTGTTGTCCTCAAACGGGCTCAATTTTTTCTCACCTGTGAAGATAAAGATTTTAAAAAACTAAACTGGTACCCGGAGCAAATTAGAGCGGAGGTATTAATGTCAGCCATGAAACAAGGGCTAAGCAGAAATCAACTGTCTTTATTTTAATGTTTATTTAGCTTTGAATTTTAGAAGTACCCGCTAACTTAAAAATGACATTTACCTACGACAGCACTTACGAAGGTTTACTTTCCGCCATCTTTGAAACTTACCGGCTCAAAGTACAAGCAGAACGTATTGTCCCCAGCGACTTATGGCAAGATAGTCTTTTTGAACAAAATACTTACGTAGAAACAAATCCGGAATGGGCTAAGCGGGTAATTAAGGGGGTTGAGAAAAAGGGCGGAAAAAAAGCAGGAGAATTACTTTATCGTTGTTTTCTTTCTGAGTTGCCGGAAATTTCAATGCTTATCTATGATTTTGTGCAAAAAACGATTGCTTCGGAGATTTCTATTATGGATAACTATGGTGATAATACGGTGCTTCGCCTCCATCAGATTAATAAGCAAATAGGAAGGGAAGTTCACCGGATGCATGCCTTTGTACGTTTTCAATGTACGCGTGATGATATCTACTATGCGGTCATTGAGCCGGATTTTAATGTCATTCCATTGTTATCTGCGCATTTTGAAAAACGTTACCCCGCCCAGGAATGGTTGATCTATGACAGCCAACGTCGATACGGTATTTTTTATAACAAAAAAAATACGGATTATATTACCTTTGATGATGACCATCGTTTGCACCTTCGGCAATTGAATGAAGATTTGGTTAGTGACGCTGAGGCCGATTATCAGTTGTTGTGGAAAAGCTATTTTGATAGTGTCAATATTCCTGAGCGAAAAAATCTAAAGTTACATTTACAACATGTGCCCAAGCGTTATTGGAAATACTTGTCTGAAAAGCGAGCTCAGTTTTAAAATCTAAGTAATTCCAATAATAAAAGTACCCTCGAAACGGGGTTCGAGGATACGGGTGATCTAATATAGGGTGTAGCCTTATTGCTGAAAATACTCTTTTAAGATCTTGATTTGATAAACTTATGGGTTGAGATCTGCTGTCCTCTTTGAATCTGCAAAACATACATTCCTTCCGGCAGGGTATGGACCTGGAGCGATTGAGCGTTTGTCTGTCCAGGCTCAGAAGCAATACGTTGTTGGTAAACTAAAACGCCATTGATGTTAAATATTCTCATGTCAACCTCATTCTCTTTTTCAGTATAAAAGTTAACATATAAAAAACCATCTCTAACCGGGTTGGGAAATACCTCCACTGTTTTACTTGATTTAAAATCGATAACAATCGTTTTGTGGACGGTAATACTGCCATCAAAATCCGTTTGCGTCAATCGGTAATAGTTTTCTCCGGAAAATGGTTTAGTATCCAGAAAATCATAAGTTATCATTTCGTTTGAAATGTTATTACCGCGAATAGTTCCGATGGCTTCAAATTTACCGTCGCGACCTCTTTTTTCCAAAGTGAAATAATCATTATTATACTCACTGGCAGTGGTCCAAAATAAACCGATATTTTCTTCTTGTTGTGCTCCATAGAAATCTACCAATTCAATTGGAAGACTGGCTTGGAAATAAGTATAATCCAGGCATTCTATATCAAGTGGCTGAATGACATTACAACAAGAGGGATTCATGTTGGCTTGCCCGACTTCCGGGGCGATGTGACCAATACCTAGCGCATGAGTCATTTCGTGAGTGATCATGGCGTCATAGTCATTTGATGAGCATTGGCAAGCACCGGTACCATTATTGACCAAGACATAGCCGGCAAGTGCATCTCGCCAATTCCTGTCATCCCATGTATGTGTACTACTGGAAAAATACATACCACCGAAGGCCAGGGTGCCACTACAGCGCGAGGATAAATCTATGATCTCATCACAAGGATCATTAAACTGGATCGTAATGCTTCGTCTGCCGTGGTTGTCATTTAGCCAAGATAGGAATTCACTACCCGTTGCACCGGTATTACAAGAAGGAACATAGTTGTGTGTTCCACCGTCAGTTAAATTAATACCTGCATAGGCACCATTCATGGCACTGATCGCTCCCTGGATTTTTGAAAACGCTGAAGAACAACCGGCATCCCCACCGGATGCATAATAAACCGGAAGCGGTGTAGGGAAATTATCCCACCGGGCACTGGGTTGAGAAGAAATATAAGTACAATGAGAAGGAGCGGTACCACGTTGTTGAGGTTGAAAAGATTCAATTGTATAAGAAGTAGCAACCGCTGTTTGATCCCACTTTCGGTTATTCTCAACTACAGCTGCCAGCATCTCCAGTAATTCTTCTTTATGATAAACGCGCAGCGGTTCAGCTTGTTGGCCGTCAGAAGTAGGTAGCAATTGCACCTCAGTTCCTAATTCAATAGGAACCATGACCTTGTTATTGTCTCTTTCGCTTTCAACAAAAACACCGTAAGATAAAATTAAGGGTTGCCATTCGTCATTCGCATTTTTTCCCAGTATGAGTAGATAATTCCGGCCGACTTCCATTTCCAGATCTCCCCAGATCATTCGTTCAACTTCAGTTGTTCTGATATGGTGGTTTTTAATGGTCAAGGTTTCACCGGCCATAAGTTTTCCTTTGATGGTTTGCAGGACTACCACCTCTGATCCAAAGCGGGTAATTTCCCCTTCTGTAATTTCCAAATCTTTGATAGCCTTTACCAGGATAACAGCATCACTGGCTCTTGCCATTTCGCCAAGATTAGGATAGGGAATAATGGTAGTTGCTTGTATGGTCTGAGAAAGTATTAAACAAAATAGCAGTGTGTAGAGTTTATTCATGAAAGTCATAATGGTGTTGGGTCAATTGATTAATAAATAGACTTTTTCTGGCCCATCACAATCGGCTGCAATGAGCAAATTTTATCCTGTACCACGTTAAATTTGTTCGCCGTAGCTTTGGCTATGCCTGCAAAATTTGCCTTGTCCAGAATAAAATTTTTCTCATTTCGCTCGATCAGCTAGGCCAGAACAAGTCTAATAGGTAAAAGAGTTGTCGATTGAACAGATTTATTTATACGGTGTTCGAAAGAGATTTAAATTAATTATATTTGTATCCCCTCGGAAAACACCAATTAATGGTTCATTTCAATCATCGAATTTTTCAAAAAAAATATATTAATGAAGAGTTTTTCAGTATTTATTCTGCTGTCTTGGATCACTGTTTTTTCATACCATTTAATGGCCCAGGAAAAGTCAGACTCCGATCTTCTTACGCTTGACCGTATTTATAAATCAAAGGAATTCAAACAACAAGACCAACAGCCGATACAGTGGATCGAAGGTGGTGCAGCTTACATTACAATTGAGCCTTCGAAGAATGGAGACAAAGCAAAAGAATTGATACGCTATGATAGTAAATCCCAGGAACGGTCAGTCTTTGTGCCCGCGGAGCAATTATTAGTGGAAGGGAAGCCCTTTAAAATAGAAAAATTCACCTTGTCGCCGGATGAAAGTAAAGTGTTATTTTTCACGAACGCTAAACAGGTTTGGCGGGCTAAAACCAAAGGAGATTACTGGATATATAATTTTTCCGATCAATCTTTAAAGCAGATTGGAAAAAAATTTCCTGCTTCATCCTTGATGTTTGCCAAGTTTTCAGCTGATAATAAGTTTGTAGCTTATGTGCAGGGTTTTAATATTTACCTGGAAGATTTCAAATCGGGGAAAACAAGCCAACTTACCTTCGATGGAAATAAAGACATCATCAATGGAACCTTTGACTGGGCTTATGAAGAGGAGTTCGGAATACGCGACGGATTTAGCTGGGCTCCGGATGCTCAGCACATCGCTTTTTGGCAATTAGATGCTTCGAAGATCGGAACTTTCTTTATGATCAATAATACTGATTCCATTTATTCCAAAGTAATTCCAATACAATATCCCAAAGTAGGGGAGGAGCCGTCAGCGGCAAAAGTAGGCTTTGTGAATACTTCAACAAAAAAAATTAATTGGATAAAATTGGAAGGGGGAGAAAAAGAAAACTATATACCTGCGATGCAATGGGTAAGCCCAGACCTCATCCTAATCCAACAATTAAATCGCAAGCAAAACCATCTGATAGTTTGGTCTTATCAAATCTCTAATGATAAGTTGCAAAAGGTGTATGAGGAAAAAGAAAAAACCTGGGTGGATATTGGCTACCCCGATGTTTCTTCTAACAACTGGGGAGATAATGATTTGCCAATAGTGGATCATGGCCGGGCCTTTTTGCGGATGACCGAAACCGACGGATGGCGACATGTCTACAAAGTAAACATTGCTTCCGGAGAAAAAACATTGCTAACTCCAGGAGAATTTGATGTTGCTTCCATGGGGCAAGCGACCGAAAAGCTACTCTACTTCATCGCTTCTCCGGATAATTCCACTCAGCGTTATTTGTTCCAGGTTAGTCTGGAAGGAAATGGCCAGATCAAACAACTTACCCCTGCAGAATTTCCAGGGATCAATAAGTATAATTTTTCACCTAATGGCCGCTACGCACTCCACACGCATCACAGTACCCAAGCGCCTAAAACTGTCCGTCTAATTACCTTACCTCAGCATCAAACCATTAAAACACTGGTAGATAACCAAGTTTACCAAAGCAAGCTGGCCAAACTTGTGCTACCTGAAGTGCGTTTTTCCAAAGTGACAACCGTAGACAGTATTGAGCTTGATGTTCGGATGGTGCTGCCGATAGCATTTGATTCCAACAAGGTGTATCCGGTAATCTTTCATGTCTATGGAGAGCCTTGGAGTCAAGTCGCTAAGGATGAACCAATTGGGCTTTGGAATATCATGATGGCACAAAAAGGCTATGTCATTATTGATATGGATAATCGCGGTACACCTTGCCTGAAAGGAAGTGAATGGCGGAAAAGTATTTACCGAAAAGTAGGACAGATCAACACCCGGGATCAGGCTATGGCAGCAAAGGAAATACTTAAGCGAGATTATTTGGATGCGAATCGGGCGGCCGTATGGGGTTGGAGCGGTGG
>CBDUIU010000269.1:0-6101 GCA_965367335.1 uncultured Saprospiraceae bacterium | reverse complement strand
CAAATGATCACCACGTCCAGGCCGGCGGGAGACATCATCATCCTTCCCGAATAGGCCGCCTCATCGCTTTGCAGCGCATACGTTCGGTATTCAGGATATTCAGCCTGCAGATCGGCCGATAACAAGGGGTCTTCCCAGACCTGGAATGTGATTTGAGTACCTTTTGGTGTTGGTAGTAGAATCTTAACCTCTGTAGGTTGAGCGGAAAGAAGGGGGGCGTTCAACAAGTGAGCGCGTAATTCCTCTATATCCAAATGAAATTGTTCAGATAAAGGAATCTGAGCTTTACCGGCCAGACATAATACGGCCAGTAAAAGGGCGATTGTTCCTTTTTTTCTCATAGTATGTAAATTCTGTAGAAAGTGCCTTTCGCTCAATGCCTCTCAAAACTCCGAGCGATAATAAAAATGTTTGTGTTTTCTCAAAGAAGTTTTACAACTTCAAAAAAGCTCTCTAGAAAAATGGGTAGTTGTGTGTTTTCTCGAAAATATCAACTAATAAACTTGTCAGTAGTGCTCGTTCCGGCTCTATGCCGAAACTTGAATTTGTGTAGTTCGGAAACAATCATAAGGAATAATAAAAGCAATTGCTAGTGCATTATAAGCACAAGGATGTGAGGTATATATTCATGGAGGCCATAAAAATAAGTCCTATGGCTGTACAAACCAAATTTTCAGGCAACTTTAGGTGAAGATTCACCAAAAAAGCGGTAGCAAAACAATATTAAACGGTAGGGTTTTGCAATTTAACGGTAAACAAAGGGCTTTTTTGGTCGTTTAGTGGAGAATAGCGGTGGTAGAAATGGCTTCCGGATCATGCTGGATGTAGCGATGCCAAGGAGGACTTTTAATCTTCATCCTCCCCTTCATCATTCAGTTCGCGTTCCAGGACTTCCATCATGACATAATCAATAGATTCTTCCTTGGTAGGAATAATGGTCAGTACCGTATTGAGCCGGGAGATCTGAATGAGTTTTTGAACACTCGGATGATCAATTCCGGTCAAAACAAATGATCCGATATTCTTCCAAAGGCGGTTAGCTGTCAAAATGGCACTCAAGCCGGAAGAGTCTACAAACTTGACATTGGCCAGATTGAAGATCAGGTTCTGTACGCCCTCATTAGACAGTACGACAAACTTGGATTTAAGGTCGGGAGCAAGGATGGAATTCAAGGTCTCTTCCTCCAGGGTGAATATGCAATAGTTTTCGTGCTGATCAACCGTATATTTCATAAAGAATTCTTCTTTTAAAAAGCAATACGCAAAAGTATCAATTCTACTCAATCTTACCTAATCAAAAGGGCGAATCTTGTTCATATAAAAATTTTAAACATTGCCCCTTATTATACTGTTATAAGGTTCCGGTTGCCGGTTGTTGCTGATCCTTAACCCATATCAGATAGTCAAACTTCATAAATTATCGGGATCAAGACCTTCGGATTACCAATAACTAACAGCTGAAAAAATTAGGTTAAGATTATTAAGGTTTAACTGACAAAAGAGGTTTCTCATAAAAAGTTATTATGCCAAAATGGTTGTTTTCACCATTTTATTTCTGTCAAAGATGCTTTTTTGTCAGAAAAATTTTCCTGGCACAATTTTTTCTCTGTTTTAGGTCTATACCTCATTTTTCTTTCCTGAAAAACACCCTAAAGCCGCTAACTTACTTTTTTACAACTTCAGGTCGGTAAGTGTTGTATACTTAATTAATAAGTACTATTATTGTTTAGCGGAACCATTCCGATCAAAGCTGAATACAATGAACATGGATAATAAAAGATTTTCGCCAAAAGTTAAAAAGGTCATTACTAAAAGTCGGGACGAGGCAGTGCGCCTGGGCCACGATTTTATTGGCACGGAGCACCTGTTACTTGGTATTCTGATTGACCGGGACAGTCTGGCAATGAAGGTGTTGGAATCATTGGATGTGGACGCTTCCGAGCTGAAACAAACCGTAGAGGAATCCATCCAGCAGAAAAGTCCCAGCAGCACGGGTTTGAGCATTGGCGATCTGCCGCTTAATAAGCAGGTAGAAAAGATATTAAAGGTAACCTTCCTGGAAGCCAAAATGCTGAAAAACGAAGAAGTGAGTCCGGAACACGTGATGCTCTCTATTCTGAAGCACAAAGAAAATCCGGCTTCTAAAATACTGAATCAGTTCGATGTGGATTATGATATCTACAAAGCCGAACTGGAATACGTGCGCCAGGAACAAGATTTTGCTTCCAACTCGAGCACTGAGCCCTATGCCCAGGCTCCCGATCAGGATGAGCCATACGACGAGGAAGAAGGACAAAGCGGACGCTATCAGCAGCGCAAGGGTGCTACCAAATCCCGTACTCCGGTGCTCGACAATTTCGGCAGGGATATTACCAAGCTGGCCGAAGAGAGCAAACTGGATCCCATTATCGGTCGGGAAAATGAGATCGAACGCGTCTCCCAGATCCTGAGCCGCCGGAAAAAGAACAATCCTATATTAATAGGAGAACCCGGGGTGGGTAAAACGGCGATTGTAGAAGGACTGGCCCTGCGGATCGTTCAGAAAAAAGTGTCCCGTACCCTGTTCAATAAACGGATCGTTATGCTGGATCTGGCTGCATTAGTGGCCGGCACCAAATACCGTGGACAGTTTGAAGAACGGATGAAAGCGATCATGAACGAATTGGAGAAATCCCGTGACGTCATCCTTTTCATCGATGAGATCCACACCATAGTAGGTGCAGGTGGAGCTACCGGTTCCCTGGATGCTTCTAACATTTTCAAACCGGCTCTGGCCCGTGGAGAATTGCAATGTATCGGTGCTTCCACCTTGGATGAATACCGCCAGCATATTGAAAAAGACGGTGCATTAGATCGCCGTTTCCAAAAAGTAATGGTAGATCCGCCAAGTGCCGAAGAAGCCATTCATATCCTTAATAATATTAAGCCCAAATACGAAGAGTTCCACAATGTGAACTATTCCGATGAGGCCATCAATGCCTGTGTGAAGCTGAGTGACCGCTATATTACGGATCGCTTCCTGCCGGACAAGGCTATCGACGTACTGGATGAGGTGGGTGCCCGCGTTCACCTGAAAAACATCCATGTACCGGAACATATAGAAGAACTGGAAAAACGGATCGAAGAACTCAAGGAGCAAAAAAATCAATCCGTTAAAAATCAACAATACGAGCAGGCCGCTGAACTGCGCGATCAGGAATCCAAACTGAGCCGCCAGCTGGAGTTTGCCAAAGTACAATGGGAAGAGGAATCGAAAACGAAACGCTATCCCGTTGATGAAGACAATATTGCCGAAGTAGTTTCTATGATGACCGGCATCCCCGTAAAACGGGTGGCTCAGAGTGAGAGTAAGAAACTCATCGGGATGGAAAAGGATATTCAGAAGGTCATCATCGGCCAGAACGAAGCCATTACCAAGATCACCAAAGCGATCCAGCGTAACCGGGTAGGTCTGAAAGACCCCTCCAAACCGATCGGTTCGTTCATCTTCCTCGGTCCTACCGGGGTGGGTAAAACCGAATTGGCCAAAGCACTGGCCCGTTATCTCTTCGACTCTGACGATGCCCTGATCCGGATCGACATGAGTGAGTACATGGAGAAATTCTCCGTGAGCCGGCTGATCGGTGCGCCTCCGGGCTACGTTGGCTATGAAGAAGGTGGTCAGCTGACCGAAAAAGTTCGGCGCAAACCTTATTCTGTCGTATTGCTGGACGAGATCGAGAAAGCCCACCCGGATGTGTACAACATCCTCCTGCAAGTGCTGGATGACGGCCAGTTAACCGATGGTCTGGGCCGCAAGGTAGACTTTAAAAATACCTTGATCATTATGACTTCTAACATTGGTGTGCGCCAATTGAAAGACTTCGGTCAGGGTGTAGGTTTCGCTACCCAGGCTCGTCAGCAGGCTGCTGAGGATCACTCCAAAGGAGTTATCCAGAATGCCCTGAAGCGAACCTTCTCTCCGGAATTCTTAAACCGGATTGACGACGTGGTCATCTTCAACAGTTTGGGTCAGGACGAGATCTTCCGGATCATCGACATTACCCTTACCGACCTGCACAAACGCCTGGCGGGCATGGGCTACTCACTGGTGTTGACGGAAGAGGCAAAAAGTTCGTAGCGGAGAAAGGATTTGACCCACAGTTCGGTGCTCGTCCGCTACATCGGGCCATCCAGAAATACCTGGAAGATCCTTTAGCGGAGTTCATTTTGAACGAAAACCTGGAAGAAGGTCAGGTGATGGAGGCCCAATTAGCCAAAGACGGAGAATCTTTAGTGATCCAGCTGGCTAAAAAGGTCAAAACTGATGACGTTAAGAAATAAATGATATCTTTGTAAAAATTAAGTACACCTGTCAACTTGATGGGTGTACTTCTGTTTTATCGCTACTCGAAAAAAGACTAAAAAACAAGGAGTTGCAGTAGAATGGAACTTTTATCCGATCGAAGGTATTATACTTATATAAACAAATTTTTTAATCAAAAAAAACACGTTTGGCAAGGAGATATAATCGTAATTTTCAAAGAAAAAGTGATCCAAAAGATCAATTTAGAACCAATGAGCAAATCCGAGTCCCCGAAGTAAGGTTAGTGGGCGATAACCTGGAGGCACTTAGTAGCACTATTGGTCAAACAGTAGAATCAGACGTCTACCCTACCCGGAAAGTAAGAGAATGGGCGGAAAGAATGGGCCTCGATGTAGTCGAGATCGCCGCCACCGCCAAGCCTCCCGTAGTCCGCATTATTGACTACAACAAATTCCTCTACGAAAAGAAGAAGAAAGAGAAGGAGATCAAGGCCAAAGCGGCCAAAACGGTTGTTAAGGAAATCCGTTTCGGCCCCAATACTGATGATCATGACTTCGAATTCAAACTACGGCATGCCCGTGGCTTTCTCGAAGATGGAGCCAAAGTAAAGGCTTACGTTCATTTCCGGGGTCGTACCATTGTATTTAAAGATCGTGGGGAACTCTTGCTGCTGCGCTTCCTGAAAGAACTGGAAGATGTGGGAGCGGCTGAAGCCCTGCCTAAAATGGAAGGTCGCCGGATGATCGTGATTATCTCTCCCAAGAAAGCTAAAAAATCATGATGTAATCGTTCCATTATTTGGTTAAGGCCAAGCCTGATCAAATAATCATGTCATAATAGCATCGTATAATCAATAATTTTCCCTATCTTTGCAATCCTTTTTAAAAAAATTGGAATCATGCCTAAGATGAAGACGCATTCCAGCGCCAAGAAACGTTTCAAGGTGACTGGATCAGGAAAGGTTAAGCGCTTTCAAGCCAAAACTTCGCATATGATGCGTAACAAGAGTAAGAAAGCCAAATTGCGCTTGCGTGATGCAACGACTGTAAGCCCTGCTGATGAAGCAAGAGTATTACGGATGCTTTGCAAAAAGTAAGCTTACCTAACAGATTTTTTAATCACTATTTTTAACGAGAATACAGGTAAAAGCGTCCGATAAAGGATCCCTGTATTGTACTAAAATGTAGTTTTATGCCTCGTTCAGTAAACGCAGTTGCGTCCAGAAAAAGACGCAAAAAGATCTTAAAAGCCGCCAGAGGTTATTTTGGCGCTCGCAGCAATGTTTATACCGTTGCTAAAAATGCGGTCGAGAAAGGTTTAGTCTATGCCTACCGTGACCGTAAAAACAAGAAAAGAGCATTTCGGTCTTTGTGGATTGCCCGGATCAATGCCGGTACGCGTCAGCACGGAATGTCTTACTCCCGCTTTATGCACGCTTTGTCTAGTAGCGGGATTGATCTGAATCGTAAGGTACTGGCCGATTTGGCCCTGAACCATCCGGAAACTTTCAAATCCGTTGTCGATTCTGTCCGTTAAGATCGATTCAAGATAAGTGTAATAAAAAAGCCGCTGACTGCAACAGGTCAGCGGTTTTTTTGTTTTGAGGGTATACTTTGAGTCAGAAAATGACTAATCGACTTATGACTGAAATCATACCATCATGAGTGAGCCTGAATCCAATCCTGAGCAACAAGAAGAATATAACGAGTACGAATCTTTCGCATTCCATCCTTACAACGTAATGCTGGCTTTGGTACTGTTTGGCCTGACTACCCTGTTTCTTTCCCTGAGTGTT